>NZ_BAAJYR010000048.1:0-21125 GCF_057546605.1 Acidovorax sp. KPB24-03
TCCTGTTTCGCATTTTTTTACTGTTTTTTTGAAGAGCCGGCGTAGGCTCGTGTATTGGCTCTGATCATGGCAAGTATCGAATTGGAGCGGGTCAATGTCGATTTCCCGCTGTTCTCTTCACGTTCGCGTGGCCTTTTAAATACCTTATTGGGGAAGGCTCAGGGGCATCGGGGAAGAATTGAAGATGTAGGCGGCGGTGCCATCGCTGTCCGTGCACTGCGCGATATTACTTTGAGGCTCAAGGATGGCGATAGGATGGGACTTGTCGGTCGCAATGGCGCAGGTAAATCCACCCTTTTACGTGTTTTGTCTAGCGTTTATGAACCGACTTCAGGTGTCATGCGTGCATCCGGTCATATTTCGTCGCTGATTGATCTCATGCTGGGCATGGACCCTGATGCCAGTGGATATGAATTCATTGCCACACGCTGCGTTGTCATGGGAATCGGGAGTCGTGAGGCAAAAGCCTTGGTGCCTGACATCGAGGAGTTTACCGAGTTGGGCGACTACCTCCATTTGCCAGTGCGCACGTATTCTTCCGGAATGATGTTGCGGCTCGCTTTTGCTGTATCCACGGCAGTGGCTCCTGATATTTTGCTGATGGATGAAATGATCGGTGTCGGTGACGCGCAATTCATCGATAAGGCTCGTATACGACTTGAAAATATGATGAGTCGGGTGAAAATCCTCGTACTTGCATCGCATAGTGATCCAATATTGAAGACTTTTTGCAACCAAGGTATTTGGTTGAATGAGGGCCAGATTCGCATGCAAGGCAACATTGAAGATTGCCTTGCTGCGTACCATGCAAGTTAAATCATCGGGAGCCTTATGAATGAGCAGAATTATTCGGCCCATCCGACCGCAATTATTGATGACGGTGCACAGATCGGATCGGGTACGCGGATATGGCACTGGGTTCATATCTGTGGAAAGGCGCGTATTGGACGGGACTGCTCTTTTGGCCAGAATGTCTATGTCGGCAATGACGTGGTGATTGGTAATAACGTCAAAGTGCAGAATAACGTGAGTGTGTATGACTCTGTTGTTTTGGAAGATGATGTTTTTTGCGGACCAAGTGTTGTATTTACCAATGTATACAACCCGCGTAGCAGCGTCATGCGTAAGCATGAGTATCGAAAGACATTGGTTCAACGGGGAGCGACGTTGGGGGCTAATTCTACGATTGTGTGTGGCACTACGGTTGGAGCATTTTCCTTCGTTGCTGCGGGTGCCGTAATTAATCGTGACGTCAAGCCGTATGCATTGATGGCGGGAGTCCCTGCAAGGCACATCGGCTGGATGAGTGAGCGTGGGGTTCGTTTGGACTTTCAGGGTGACGGAGTGGCCGTATGCGCTGAATCGGGTGTGGAATATGAATTGTCTCAAGGCGAAGTGCGGCGCATTGATGCCAGATCGTGAAAGTGGCGTATGGAATTTATTGATCTCAAATCTCAATATATTGCACTGAAGGCGAACGTTGATGGCCGCATTCAAAAGGTACTCGAGCACGGCCAATATATATTGGGCCCCGAAGTTACTGAATTGGAAGAACGGCTCGTTGAATACACAGGGGCTAAATACTGCATTTCCGTGGCCAATGGCACCGATGCTTTGCAAATTGCCTTGATGGCATTGGGGGTCGGTCCGGGTGATGAGGTCATTACTCCCGGATTTACATACATTGCGACGGCTGAAACTGCTGCTTTGTTGGGTGCGAAGCCTGTCTATGTGGATGTTCTTCCCGGATCGTGCAATGTGGACCCGTCCCTCATCGAATTAGCGATTACAAATAGAACCAAAGCTATTATTCCGGTGAGCTTGTATGGGCAATGTGCGGATTTTGATGCGATCAATGAAATTGCATCTCGCCATGGAATCCCCGTTATTGAGGATGCCGCCCAGAGTTTCGGAGCGACCTATAAGGGTAAAAAGAGCTGCAATCTCAGCCGCATCGCCTGTGCAAGCTTTTTTCCCAGTAAGCCGTTGGGTTGTTACGGCGATGGCGGTGCCATATTCACGAGCGATGAAAGCTTGGGAAAAATCATTCGTCAGATAGCCAGGCACGGTCAGGAGCGGCGTTATCACCATGTGCGCATAGGCGTGAATAGCCGGCTTGACACATTGCAGGCAGCCATTTTATTGGCCAAGCTGGAAGTTTTTGACGCGGAGTTGAAGAAACGAGGCGATGTGGCTTCCGATTATGTTCGAGGTTTGAGTGGCTGCAAGAATCTGGCTGTGCCAGAGTATTCGAAGGGCGAAATTTGTAGCTGGGCGCAATTTACCATTCAGCATCGTCAACGCGATGTGTTGGCGGAGAAGCTGAAAAGCAGGGGGATTCCCACTGCCATTCATTACCCTGTGCCTTTAAATAAGCAGCCGGCGCTCGGTGACAACAGCTTCAGTTTGCCAGTGGGGGACAGGTTGGCGAGAGAGGTGCTTAGTTTACCTATGAGTCCATGGTTGAGTAAGGTTGATCAAGATTTTGTGGTGAAGTCCGTAGTGGAAATTTGCGAAGAGATTTGATATATATTTTGATTCTCTTGCTGGTTTGATTTGATCGATCATCTGACTGGGGCTTCTGTTTTTTCAGTAGTTGGAAAAATCCAAAGGTTTTGGTTATTTTTTGATTTTTGCGTCTGAATGATAATGCGCGACCGCTTTGCAACTGCTTGGCTTAGATGGTCCATGTTGGAATTGAGGAAAAATAATGAAGGTACTTAGGGTAGTGGGGGCGCGGCCTCAGTTTATGCAGGTGCCTGTGGTTCGTGACGTGCTGCTCCAAAGGGGGCATGAGCATGTTTTATTGCATACCGGCCAGCACTACGACGACAGAATGAGTGCGGTATTTTTTAGAGAGCTGGGCATCCCGCCTGCCGATATCAACCTCGGTATTTCCGAATTGGGCCATGGCGGCATGACGGGTCGCATGATGGAGGGGATAGAGCGGTCGCTGCAAGAGGTGCGCCCAGATGTGCTGCTCGTGGACGGCGATACCAACTCCACGATGGCCGCTGCTCTGAGCGCAGTCAAAATGCATATTCCGGTGGTTCACATTGAAGCCGGCTTGCGTGATTTCGACCGCAAGCGGCCTGAAGAGATCAATCGGGTAGTGACTGACCATGTCGCCTCGATCAATTGCGCGCCGATCCCACGGGCCATCCGCAATCTTGAGAATGAGGGTTTGGGTGCGTCCGCTGTGTTAACCGGTGACGTCTTGCTGGACTGCTTCGTGCACTATTTCGAGCGGCGCAGTCACAGCGCAGTGGCAGCGCTCAATCTACAGCCGGGTGGCTACTATCTGTCCACCTTGCATCGTCCCGAGAACACCGACCTCGTCAATGCAGAGCGTTTTGCCGCGATCTTCGGTTTTCTTTCTGAGCTGGACAAACCGGTCATCCTGCCCTTGCACCCACGCAGCCGACGGATGGTGGAGCAATGGCAAAGCGCAGGAGGGCAACTGGGAGCCATTCGTCTGGTGCCACCTGTCACGTATCTCGAAATGCTTGCCTTGCTCGAGGGGGCCGATTGCGTATTTACGGACTCTGGCGGGTTACCGCGCGAAGCGGTGTGGATGGGCTGCCGCTGCGTCATGCTATTCCGTGAAGATACCTGGCACGATCTTTTGGAGCAGGGTTGGGCTGCTATCGGAAAGACCGACAGATCGTCGATCGAAGCCGCTTTCAATCAGGCAATGCGGCCAGATAAAAAAATCTACGCGCGACTTCTTCGGTGGGGGAGAGGCTGCAAAGAGAGTGGTTGAACAATTAGAGAGCATGAAGGAGTAATGGCCATGACCACAGACATGATCTCGACTAAGGCCAAGATAGGCCGCAATGTCACACTGGGCGCGCACGTCAGAATCCACGACAACGTTGAAATTGGCGATGGCACGGTGATTGGCGATTTTTGTGTCATCGGTCATCCTGCCGGGGGCGAATACCAAGGGCAACCGCTGCAGATCGGGCCGCGCAGCGTGATCCGATCGCACTCCATCTTGTATGAGGGCAGCAGCTTTGGTGCGGATTTGAAGGTGGGTCATACCTCTCTTATCCGAGAGGGGGTGAAGGCCGGGGTTAATTTGCAGATCGGCAGCTTCAACGATCTTGAAGGTGACACGGTGATCGGCGATTGGGTGCGGTTCCACAGCAATGTTCATGTGGGCCGTGGTGCGGTGATCGGCGATCTTGTGTGGATCTTTCCCTATGTGGTGCTCACGAATGATCCTATTCCACCATCGGGTCTCAAGGAAGGTGTGACGCTTGGTGCAGGGTCTGCGGTATGCACGAGCGCGGTCGTGCTGCCTGGCACAGTGGTTGGTCGCGGGGCGTTTATCGCAGCGATGACCCGTGCAAGGGGAAACATTCCTGGGGGCGCACTCGTTGTGGGGGGGGAGGGGCACATCGTGGGGACCATCCGGAAACTGCGGCATAAGGAATCGGGCAAGCAGCACCCCTGGATGACGCACTTCGCAGATTACTATCCCGCCGAAGCGCAATCGGCAATTACCTCTTTGCATCAAGCCGTTGAAGCGGATGTCGAACTGCTGGAGCGTGAACTCGCAGCTAAGAAAGCCAGTTCGTGACCCATTCTTCTGCAAATATCCTGATGATCGATCGCAATAGCATGGTCGATCGTCGAATCGTGCTGGAGGCCAAACTCCTGCGCGAGGAGGGCCATCGCGTCGTTCTAGTGGCTGCCCATGGCATTTTGGGTGGCAATGATGCGCAAATCGATGGTTTGCCCATTGTCCGATTCAATGAATCAGCGTTGCTGAGCCACGGCAACGACCCGACTTTCACCGCTTTCGAGGATGCGTGGAAGGGGCCCGACGAAGACGATTTGATCCAGCAGGAGTTGGATGCAGAGTTCGACCAAATATCACGTGATCGCTTCAACGCTGCGCTGGGTATCACGCGCAAGCTGTTGGGCATCACGTTAGGGAGGGCCGTGGCGGCTTTGATGGCCCCGCGTTTCTCGATCAAGCAGTTGATTGCAGCCAACCAATTGCCGGGTTTGATCCGTAAGCCAGCGGTGCTGGTGTTGGCGTTGGCCTCATTCAATTGGAGTGCATTGGCGGGTTGGCGCAAATTCAGTCGCGAGTCCCCGGGGCCCGCGACCGCTAGCCCGCGCGTGCGGATCGCGAAGCTGCAGTTCAGCCTCAGCCGCGCACGGGCCCTCAAGGCCCAAGCCAGAGGGATGTCGCCACTGTGGTCCAGCCTTCGCTATCCCCGCTATGGCTTGGAGCAGCTGCGCGGTAGCCGCAATCCGTTGCGTGTGGTGGTCGGGGTGCCGCTGGCGCTGCTGACCTGCGACGCCTATGTATGGGGCCGTCTTTGGTCGTTCGCTTCCGGAGATTTTTCTTTCGAGGAGCGCGTTCCCCAGTCGTTGCAAGGGCTTCACCCCGACATCATTGAGCACTTCATGGGGCAGCCGCTGGACAGCTGGGAGCGCAAGGTGCTGCGCTTTGGAGGCGAGTTGGATCGCGTTGATGCGGTTCACGCACATGACTTGCCCGCATTGCGTGTGGCGACGCTGATTGCCAAGCGGCGCGTATCCCTTTGATCTATGACGCGCATGAACTTTATAGCTACCAGCCTGGCATCGTCGGGGACCGCAAGAAACGGCTGCTCCAAACCGAGCACACGCTGATCGGTCATTGCGACGAGATCGTCGTCATCAATGAGGATCAAGCCCGCGTGATGCAACGCGATCATGGGGAGGGGTCTTATACGCCCCTCACCAATGCCACCGAGCAGCCGCCCGGCTTTGACATCCACCGACGGACCACGGTCGTGCAGGACCACCTGGGGCTGGAGCCAGGTACACCAACTCTGATGTTCATGGGGGGGATCAATCGCGCGCGCAAGATACACCTGCTATTTGAAGGATTGGCCCTGTCAGAGGTGCAAGCCCATTTGATCTTGCTGACTTGGGGTATGGAGATCCCGGAATTCCAGCAGATGGCGCTGGATTTGGGTATATCGGACCGGGTGCATTTCATGGACCCGGTGCCCTGGAGCGAAATTGTCGAGTGGGCCGCCTCTGTCGATGTGGGTGTCATGCCGTACCAGGCATTGGACCTGAACACCAAAATCTCTTCGCCCAACAAAATGTACGAATTCATCGCGGCGGGTACGCCGATGATCGGCTCCAGTGAACTGGTCAATGTGCGGCGCGTGGTGGAAGCGGAAGGCTTTGGCGTGCTGGTGCCATTCCATAAGGCCGAAGATTACGCCAAAGCCATCGATGCGATATTCGATGTGACCTTGGGAGGTCCGGGCCGCTTTCGTCCTGCCTTGGTCGCGAAGGCCGACAAGTATCTATTTTCCGCGCAGGCAGAGGCTTTCGCGTCCATGTACCAGCGGGTCTTCGCGCCCGGACGCACGCCCAAAGCGGATATGTCATGAGCAGCATGCAACATTACTTCAAAGACGATCCGTTCCGTGATTTTTACAACTTGGATGGGTTGGACACCGTTGTCCTCACCACGGACATCGACTGGGCGCCCGATTACGCCACGGAAGCCGTACTCAATCTGGTGGCCGAGGCCGGCATGAAGATCACGGCTTATGCGACCCACGACAGCCCGCTGTTGAAAGCATCCACCGAATTCGTTGAAATCGGGTTGCATCCGGACAATACCCGCCCCGATCCGGTGCACCGCTTCGCTCGAAAGCTGCCCGATCTGATGGAGATATTCCCGGACGCTGTCGGGCTGCGCTGCCATCGCAATTTCTTTGGCCAGAACATCAGTGACCTCGCGAAAGAGTGCGGGCTGCGTTACGACCTGAGCACCTTTCTGTGGCGCCAGCCTTTCGCTCAAGCCTACGTGGATTACAACGGCTTGGTGAAGATGGCCTATGTCTGGGAAGATGGCATTCACGTCGATGTGGGCGAGCCGCTCGCATTGGAGCGCGTTGGCCTGGATAGCCCGGGCCTGAAGGTATTGAATGTGCATCCCATGCTGATCTACCTGAATGCGCCGGATGACCACCTGCGCCGTCGGCTGACCAAGGGCATTGCGGATCTCACAACGGTGCCGAGCAGCCACTTCGAAAGCGGCATCCACACGGGTTATGGCCTGCGCGACTTCTACCGTGACCTGCTTGCCGAACTCAAGCGCAGGGGGGTCAGAACCGTGTTTGCCCGCGATGTCGCCGCTGCGGTAGCGAAGCAGGGGCACTGAACCATGTGTGGCATTTTTGGTTTCGTTGCTGCCGCACCGGTGGACAGCGCAGAGCAGGTTCTGGCCACCGGAATTGCACGCCAGCGCCACCGGGGACCGGATGGGGAAGGCACTTGGATATCGGGTGACCGCAGGGTGGGCTTCGCGCACATGCGTCTGTCCATCATCGATCTCTCGGCGCATGCCTCTCAGCCCATGCGCGATGTCGATTCGGGCGTGGTGATTACCTACAACGGCGAGATCTACAACTACCGCGAACTGCGGGAGGAGATCGGAGGCGAGTTCCGCACCCAAAGCGATACTGAAGTGATCCTTCGGGCTTACCTGAAATGGGGCGAAGACTGCGTCGGTCGCCTGCGCGGGATGTTTTCCTTTTTGGTGTGGGACCCGCGCACGAGCAAGGTGTTTTTGGCGCGTGATCGTTTCGGCATCAAGCCGCTCTACTACACGGAGCAGGCGGGAGTGGTGTATTTCGCCTCCGAGATCAAGGCATTGACGCCCTTCATGGCCCATCGGAGCATTTCCCGCCAAGCCCTGTCCGAGTACTTTACGTTCCAGTTCACGATCAGCGGAGCCGCATTGCTCGAGGGCGTGCACGAGGTGCCTGCCGCATATCGAGGCACGATCGCTCCTGGTAGCGGGTTGGCACTCAGCCGCTATTGGGAGATCCATTACGAGCCTGACCTCTATCACACGGAACAGTATTTCGTTGAGCGTTTGCGCGAGTTGATGGCCGAGTCGGTCAACCTCCATCTGCTCGCCGATGTCGATGTGGGGGCCTACGTGAGCGGGGGCGTCGATTCCAGCTTGCTGGCCATCCTGGCGCGCGAGGCAAGGCCCGGCGGTCCGTTCAAGATCTTCAACGGACGCTTCAACGACGGCCCTTCCTATGACGAGTCTCGCTACGCACAGGATGTGGCGGCTGAGAACAGCATGTCGTGCTACGTGCAGGACATCAGCGAAGATGACTTTGTCGAAAATATCCGCAAGGTCATCTATCACTTGGACGGTCCGATCGCCGGTCCCGGCGCCTTTCCCCAATTCATGGTCTCGCGGCTGGCGTCCAGCAAGCTCAAAGTGGTGCTCGGCGGGCAAGGGGGCGACGAGATTTTCGGTGGCTATGCGCGCTATCTGGTCGCCTATTTCGAGCAGTGCATCAAGGGGGCGATCGAGGGGACGGCACACGGTGGTCAGTTCATCGTCACCTATGAATCCATCATCCCCAACCTGGTAACGCTGAAGGAATACCAGCCACTGATCAAGGAGTTTTGGTCTGAAGGCTTATTCGGTCCACGCGACGAGCGCTATTTCCGGCTGATCAATCGGGCCAACATGTTAGGTGGAGTGATTGATCCTGCGGCCGTGGACTTTGAGCCGGTGCGTGATGCCTACAAGAAAATATTCTGGGGCAACAATGTCGGTCCTGAAGCCTACTTCGACCGGATGACGCATTTCGACTTCAAGACGCTGTTGCCGGCGCTGCTGCAGGTCGAAGATCGAATGAGCATGGCCCACGGCTTGGAGTCGCGTGTGCCCTTTCTCGATCACCCCGTGGTCGAGTTTGCCGCAACCATTCCACCGAACATCAAGTTCGCCAACGGTGAGCTCAAGCGCCTTCTGCGCGTAGCTTTCGGGCAGCGTCTGCCCGAGTCCATCCGCAAACGCAGTGACAAAATGGGCTTCCCGGTGCCGCTGAACCAGTGGCTCAAGAGCAAGGGCCGGGCTTCGGAGTTCGTGCAGGACGTGCTGGGTTCGACGCGTGCGCGGCAGCGTGGCTACTTGCAACCCGGCGCGGACATTGGTCGCCTCATCGGCGCACAGGGCGCTTTCAATCGCAACTTGTGGGCCCTGCTGTCGCTGGAACTGTGGCAGCAGGAGTTCATTGATGCCTGAAGCCGGCAATGTGTCATCCGCTGTATTTCCCAACGGATCAACAATGAAGATTCTCACCGTCATCGGGGCACGGCCTCAACTTGTCAAAGCGGCAGTGGTTTCGCATGAAATTCAGGCGAGGCAACAAGCTGGCGTGGCCGTGCGGGAACTGATCGTTCATACGGGCCAGCATTTCGACAAGAACATGTCCGACGTGTTCTTCGATGAGATGTCCATTCCGCGGCCGCACCGCATGCTCGCGCTGGGAGGCCTATCGCATGGCGCGATGACCGGTAGGATGATCGAGCAGATCGAATCGGTACTGGTGGAAGAGCGTCCCGACTGGATGCTGGTGTATGGCGATACCAATTCCACCATGGCCGGTGCTTTGGCTGCCGTGAAACTGCACATTCCGGTGGCGCATGTCGAAGCAGGGCTTCGCTCCTGGAACCGCGCCATGCCTGAAGAAATCAATCGCGTCGTGACGGATCACGTATCCAGTCTGCTCTTTGCTCCTACCGATTCTGCGGTTGCCAATCTCAAGGCCGAGGGCATTGCCGGACGGCAAGTGGTTCGCACGGGTGATGTGATGTTCGACGCCTCTCTGTTTTATGCCGGTAAAGCCACGGACCTCCCGTTACCAGCCGGCGTGGGCAATCGCCCCTTCGCGTTGGTGACCATCCATCGCGCAGAGAACACGGACGATCCCAAACGCCTGCAGGCCATCGTGGAGGCTCTGGAGCGCGCGTCACGGGCGATCCACATGGTTTTCCCGGTGCACCCGCGTACGCGCGGCGCTTTGGGTCGCCTGGGTTTGCTCGATCGGCTGGAGGCCATCGCCACTTTGCTGGACCCGGTCGGATACCTCGAAATGGTTCAACTGGAAAAGGCCTGCGCCTTGGTCGTCACCGACTCCGGTGGCGTGCAGAAGGAGGCGTATTTCTTCGGCAAGCCATGTGTGACGTTGCGCACTGAAACGGAGTGGACTGAACTCGTCGAGATCGGCGCCAATGTATTGGTTGCACCGGACGATGTGCAAAGCATTGCGCAGGCGATTGCCGATGCAGTGCAGCGGACCGTCGATACCAGTGCCCAGTTGTATGGCGATGGCCACGCCGCAGCACACATCGTGGATCAGTTGCTCTCGAATCTGCACGGAAGTGCTTGCACCCCTTGATTTGCGACTTGAAGTGGTTCATTCATTGCCAAGCGCGGAGGGGGTTTCCATGTCCATTCATCCATGATGACCACGCTTGAGAAGAGGCCAACCCTATGTGCGGCATAGCAGGCAGCGCTTCGGGCATCGGGGATGGCCGCCTAGAAGGTCGATTAAAGGCGGCACTTCATTTGTTGCAGCGACGGGGTCCGGACGAAAGCGCGTCTGCTTTCTGGCGTACCGATGGCGCGATGGTCGCGTTGGGCCATACACGTCTCAGCGTGATAGACCTTTCTTCGGCGGCTCAGCAGCCCATGTCCAGTGGCGACGAAAACTTCACGCTGGTGTTCAATGGAGAGATTTATAACTACCTCGAGTTAAGACGCGAACTGGAACAGCTAGGGCGTCAGTTCCGCTCCAGGTCTGACACCGAAGTTCTGCTGCAGGCTTGGCAGGTGTGGGGCGAGCGCGCCTTGCCGCGTTTGGTGGGCATGTTCGCCTTTGTCCTTTTGGACCGCCGCACCGGAACATTGCACGGTGCCCGCGACGCGTTCGGCATCAAGCCGATTTACTACCACGCAGATCGCCAGGGACTGTGCTTTGCCTCCGAGATTCCCGCTGTGCAGGCCCTCCGGTCTTCAGCTCCCCGGTTGGACTGGCAAGTCGCGTACGACTACTTGGCGCATGGCCGCTACGACAACGACGAGCGGACTTTCTTTGCGGATATTCGTGCGCTCCCGCCCGGCCACCGTTTTACCTACCGCCTCCATTCCTGTCAGCTGGAGCTGCATGCATGGTGGAAGCCGACGATTGCCCCGGTTCAGCGGTTGACGCTTGATGACGCGGCGGATGGCCTGCGCAACCGTCTGCTGGACAGCGTGCGGCTCCATCTTCGCAGCGATGTTCCGCTGGGCGCGGCCCTGTCCGGTGGACTGGATTCGTCTGCCATCGTCGGTTGCATGCGCCATCTGGAGCCCGACGCGCCGATTCACACGTTCAGCTTCATTGCATCGGGCAGTTCCGTTTCGGAAGAGCCATGGGTCGATCGCATGAATGCCCATGCGGGGGCGGTGGCGCACAAGATGAGCATCTCGCCCCAGGAGTTGGCGGCCGACCTGGACGACATGATCGCGGCGCAGGGCGAGCCGTTTGGCAGCACCAGCATCTATGCCCAGTACCGGGTATTTCAGCTGGCACGAGAGCATGGCATGACCGTCACGCTCGACGGGCAGGGCGCGGATGAATTGTGCGGCGGCTATGTCGGCTACCCTGGGCCGCGTGTGCACAGTCTGTTGGATGAGGGACGGTTGCTGGGTGCTGCAGCATTCCTGCGGCAATGGGGGCGTTGGCCCGGCAGGGCCGGCCTGGATGGGCTGAAAGCGGCCGTGGCCGAATACACGAGCGACACTGCCTACCAGGCACTGCGGCGCATGAATGGTGCCGATGCCAGCCCGCCCTGGCTGGATGGGCGGGTGCTCGCAGACGCTGGCGTCGCCCTGCGCTTTCCGCGTGAGTCGCCTCCCCAAACCGCCCTCGGAAGGCGCCTGGTGGCCGAACTCGCCCGTTCGTTGCACGGCGTGGGCTTGCCAGGGCTGCTGCGCCATGGGGACCGCAACTCCATGCGCTTCTCGGTGGAAAGCCGGGTGCCTTTTCTGACCACGGGGCTTGCCGACTTTTTGCTGACCTTGCCAGAGGAGTACCTGGTGTCGCCCCAAGGCGAGACCAAGCATCTGCTGCGCCGTGCCATGCGGGGATTGGTACCGCAAGAGGTGCTTGATCGCCGGGACAAGATTGGCTTTGCCACGCCGGAACAGGCGTGGCTCGTGCAGATGGCGCCCCAGGTGCGCGAATGGCTACGGCACCCGCTTGGGTTGCCGTTCTTTCGCCAGGACGAAGTGCTCAGAGCATTCGATCAGGTGGTCGCAGGCCAGCGGCCGTTCAGCTGGCAGGTGTGGCGCTGGATCAATTTCACGCGCTGGCACGCCCGGCATTTCGCGGGTTGACGTAGCCATGGCCCGTGTACTGCTGCTGTCGCTCTCGCCCATTGCCTCCGACCCGCGTGTCATGCGCCAATACGAGGCGCTGGGCGCGGACCATGAGGTCCATGTGATGGGCTTCGGAGACTGCCCGCCCGGGGTGCGGCATTTCACGTCGGTGGAGCAGCCTCGGAGCGACTCTGGCGTGGTTCTGCGCAATGCGGTTCGCCTGGCGCTGCGCCGCTATGAAATGTATTACTGGCAGCATCCGCAGATCCGCGCGTTGGAGAGAGCGGCAGCGCAGGTGCCCGCAGGCTTCGACTTGGTATTGGTCAACGATGTGATGGCTTTGCCGATGGCCCTGCGGCTGGCAGGCAAGGCGCCCGTGTGGTTGGACGCGCATGAATATGCCCCGCGCGAATTCGAGGACCGGTGGGCATGGCGCATGTTGCTGGGGCCTTTCTTCGATGTCACCTGCCGTGATGCATTGCCCCACGTGGCCCGCATGAGCACGGTGTGTGCCGGCATCGCGCGCGAGTACGAACGGTGTTACGGCGTGCCGGTGTCGGTGATGCCCAATTGCCCAGAATCGCAGGCGTTGCCTGTACAGCCCACACAGGCGGACCGCATCCGGCTGATCCACCACGGCGCAGCCATCGCCTCGCGCAAGATCGAGGTGATGATCGATCTCATGGACCATCTGGACGACCGTTTCAGCCTGGACCTGATGCTGGTAGAGCAAGATCCGGCCTACTTCGCGGCGCTGAAGCGCCGCGCAGCCCGGCATGCCCGCATCCGGTTCATTCCGCCTGTCCCCATGCGGGACATCGCGGCGCACACCAATGGCTACGACATCGGGCTGTTCCTGCTGCCGCCCACTAATTTCAACTACCTGCATGCGCTGCCCAACAAGTTCTTCGAGTTCATGCAGGCACGGCTGGCGATTGCCATCGGCCCCTCGCCCGAAATGCAGGCGCTGGTGACGGAGTGGGAGTGCGGCGTGGTTGGCGGCAGTTTCGAAGCGGCAGACCTGGCCGCCCAACTCTCTCGCCTGACGCCGCAGGACATCGATGCCATGAAGCACGCTTGCGACCGTGCCAGCCGGCGCTTCAACGCCGCGGCGACGCGCCAGTGGCTCCGCGACGAAGTACGGGATTTGCTGGCGAGCCCCCCCAGCGCGGCTCACTGACGCCATGCGCGCCCTCGTTCTCGGCACCCAGTCGTTCATCGACGGCGGCACCAAAGTCGGCTCGCAACATCTGGCGCAAGCGCTGGCGGGGGCCGGGTGGGCGGTGGACTATGTGCCCACCCTCTCGTCGCCCATGGATGTGATCGGCCGGCAACGCCATGACAGGCTGGCCCGGGCCTGGGGCGGTGGATTGCGGGAGCGCTCGGTGGGCATCTCTCCCGGCCTGACCGAATGGAGCGTTCAGTCGTTTTTTCCGGCGCATCGGTGGTTTTTGCGCTGGCCCTGGCAATTGAAAGCGTATGGTTACCGCTGCCCGGCGGCGCTGCGTGACGTGCAGTTCGACGTCTGCATTGCCGACGTGGCGCCCAACATGCTGCTGCTGCACCAGATCACCGCGCATGCGAAGGTCTGCCGCCTCAACGATTGGCCGCGGGGCTTTGCTCGGGACCTTCATCCGGTGCTGGTGAATGCACTCGAGTCGATGGTGGGCAGCGCCTGTTTCGATGAGGTGTGGGCTGTCTCGCAACCGCTGGCGGAATACGCGCATGCGCTGAATCCGCAGGCCAGGGTGGAAGAGATTCCCAATGGCGTGGAGGCCAGTATGCTCGCGCCTTTAAGCCATGACCACCCGATCACGCGGAGGCCCCGCAGCGCAGTTTACGTAGGGGGGCTGACGGCTTGGCTGGACATCGGGCTGCTTGCGCAGGCGGCGCAGTTGCTGCCCGACTGGACGTTCGATCTCCATGCGCCCGGCGCCCCGCCGCAGCATGGGTGGCCGGCCAATCTCCGTTGGTGCGGCGCCGTGGCGCGCAACGAATTACCGGCAGTTCTCCAAAGCCACGAGGTGGGGTTGATTCCCTTTTGCGAGGCCGATGGCCGCATGCGCTATGTGGAGCGCCCCTTGAAGTTCTACGAGTACATCGCGGCCGGGCTGGGTGTGGCGAGCACCGAGCTGGGCGCGCTGCGGCATGGCATGGGTGACCTGGCCTGCTATGGCAACGGTCCACAGGCGTTTGCCGATGCGGTGGTGCGCGCGCGCGAGCAGGCGCAGGCGCGCTCCCCCGGCTTTGCAGATGCCTTCGTGAAAGCGCACGATTGGAGCGCCCGGGCCCAGACCATGCTGGCTCGGCTGGAGATCTTGCTGGCATGAAAAACTACCTGCTGTACGACTTCATGCAGGTGGCCGGCGGTGCGGAGCGCGTAACGCTCACACTGGCGGAGGCCTTCCCCGAGTTTCAGACCGTGGTCAGCCGCTGCTACCCCGATGCCCAGCCGCTGCTGAGCGCTTCTCCCGTCACAGTGGAGGCGCTGCACGGTGGCTGGTCTTCCATACTGCCGCGCATTCTGGAGAGCCTGTGGTGCTTTCGCTTCCGGGCGGGGCTGCTGAAGGATGCGCAGACCGTGCTGTACAGCGGCTTTTACGCGCCTCTGGCCGTCTATCAACAGCGGGCTGGCCGACGCTTGTACTACTGCCACACGATTCCCCGGTTTGCCTACGACCTGTACGACAGCACGCTGGCCGGTTTTCCGTTCTGGCTGCGGCCTGTGTACGCCCTGTTCGTGCGCTGGTTCCGGGCGCAGTACGAGGCGGCCATCGGGCGCATGGACCGCATTTTCGTGAACTCCGAGAACGTGCGTGCACGGCTCAAGCGCTACACGGGGCTGGACGCCGAGGTGGTCTATCCCCCCGTGGCCACGCAGCACTTTCGCTTTTTGGGAGACGAGGGCTATTACCTGTCCACTGCACGGCTGGTGCCGAACAAGCGGGTGGAGGTGATCGTGCAGGCATTTCTGCAGATGCCAAATCGCTCCCTGGTGGTCTTGTCGGGCGGGCCGGAGCTGGAGCGATTGAAGGCCCTGGCGGGAAATGCGCCCAACATTCAATTCACCGGCTGGCAGACCGATGAGGCGCTGCGGCACTGGGTCGGCAACGCGCGCTGCGTGATCTATCTGCCCGTGGATGAGGACTTCGGCATGTCCCCCGTGGAGGCCATGGCCGCAGGCAAACCCGTGATCGGCGTGGCCGAGGGCGGACTATTGGAAACCGTGGTTCCAGGCCAGACGGGGGTGCTGGTCGCGCCCACGCCGCAGGCTGTCATCGACGCCGTGGCACAGATCGAGCAGATCCATGGCGAAGATCTGTCGGCGCAATGCCGGCTGCGCGCCCAGCAATTCACTGAAGCCGCTTTCATTGCCCGGATGCAGGCGGTCCTTCGATAAGCCCCGGGTCTACTCTGCCGAGCCGCGCGCGCGCCAATGCGCAATGCACAGCAGGGACGACACCGCCACATACCGCAGCGCGTTGGCCCAGGACTGGAAGATCTTCGAACGATCCACCTTGGCGGTGTGCATGGGCAAGGCGACTTCCTTGATGCGCAGGCCCTGTCGACGCATCAGCAGCAGGGTGCCGATGTCCTGGTAGTCGAGCAAGGTTGCCTCGGTGGATACCGCCACTTCGAGGGCCTTGCGGTTGTACAGGCGAAAGCCGGACACGAAGTCGTGCAGTGCAAACCCTGTCAGGAACCGGAACCAGCCCCACGCCAAACGGCGCGCCCAACTGGTTCGGGTCGCAAAATGGCTCACCACCACATCGCCGTCCTGGCGGCGGGACAGCAGGCTGGAGATCTCTTCCACCTCATAGCGGCCGTCCGCATCGATGGTGATCACCGCGTCATAGCCCCGCGACAGCCCGTAACGAAGCCCCGTCTGCAGGCTGCCCCAGGTGGTCATGGCCAGCAGTGGGCGCAGTACCCGCGCGCCCGCGCTCTCCGCCAGATGGCAGGTGCCATCGCTGCTGCGGTTGTCCACCACGAGCACGTCGGCTCCTACCAGCGAGCGAACGCGTTCGATGAGGTGCTGGATGCTCGCTGCATGGTTGCGTGTGGAGATCACCACCAGCACGCGCGGATTGGGCGCGGCCGGCGTGCTGCCCAGGGCCAGGTACTGGTACTGGTGCGCCAGCGCGCGTTCGCACTGGGCAATGTCGAAATGCTGGAGCAGCGCCTGATGTCCCGCTTCGCCGAGCTGCGCGCGCAGCCGCGTGTCGTGCTGCAAACGGGCCAGGGTGCTGCGCCAGCTTTCCACGTCTTCGATGGGCACATGCAAGCCGGAGCGTGCATGCGCCACCACCCAGGGCATGCCGGAGCCGGGCAAGTCCGTCACCACGCACGGGCGCTTGTGCATCATGGCTTCCAGCAACACGATGCCGAACGCTTCAGTGCGCTCGCGGGAAGCCAGGCAAAAGACGTCGCAGGCTTCGAGCAGGGCGTGCTTTTCCGCATCGAGCACCGAGCCGACCAGGCGCACTGCGGGTTCGCGGCCCGCGGGCGTGGTGTCTCGGATCAGGGATTCCAGCGACACCCGCAACTCGCCCTCGCCGGCGATCACCAGTTCCACTCCTGGCATGGCCTGCACCGCCTTGATGAGCGTCTCGAACCCCTTGTAGTAGGTGAGGCGGCCGATGGACAGCAGCCGCAGTTGCGTTTTCGCGCCCCACTGCAACTCGCTGCGCAACGTGGCGGGCGGGGGCGGGCGCCGCAGGTTGATGCCCAGGGGAATGACCTCGCACTTGCTGCGCCACGGCTGCAGGGGCGCACTGGCCTCCAGATAGGGCGGCGACGTCGCGAAGATCATTTGCGCCCGGTCCAGCACCGCGTGCTCGAACGGGCGGTACAGAAAATACGCCAGCGCCACGGATAGCTTGATGTCCGAGACGACGACGTCCGAATGCCAGTGCACCACGCACGGTACCTTGCGGGCCGCAGGCAGCGTCAGCGCCCACAGCGCAGAGTTGTTGGGCAAGTGCAGGTGCAGCACATCGGGCTGAAAGCGCCGGATCGCCCGCCCCAGTGCCGAGCGAAAGCCGATGGCGATGGGGGCATAGACCAGATTGAACTGCACCGGTACCCGCACCAGCCAGGGCGGGTCGTCCGGCAGAGGGGTTCCGTGTACCAGCGCGAACGCCTCGATGCCTTGCGCCCGCTGGGCCTCGATGAGGTCGGCCAGGAACACTTCCATGCCGCCCAGGTAGGCGGAAAGAACTTGCCGATGTGCAGGACGCGCAGTGCCACGGAGTTCTTTCTGCCGCAGATTACTTCTTCAGGGCCGCCACCTGGGCGCGCACCTGCGGGTACTGCGGATTGCGTGGATCGATCGCGATGGCGCGGTCCAGGTCCTTGAGGCTGTCGTCCAGACGGCCGGCCGTGCGGTGGGCCATGGCCCGCCCGTAGTAGGCCGCGGCCGCGTTGGGGGTGCGGGCGATGATCTGATCAAACAGCGCGATCGCCGCTTTCGTGTCGCCCTTGCCGACCTGCGCCATCCCGAGGCCCAGCATCAGCCGCTGGTTGTTGGGCGTGGCCTTCATCAAGGTGCTGAAGTCGCTGATGGCGTCGTCGTACCGCTGCGCGCCGATGGCGGCTTCGGCACGGCGCATGCGCATGGCTTCCCGCATGCGCTCGACCTCCTTGTCGGTGATGCCCTCTGCCGCGCGGGTCATGCCCTGGGTGAAGGCGTCATATGCCGCAGCGAACTGGCCCAGCGCGAAGGCGGACTCGCCCCGGTGGTAGTACAGCGGCAGGTCGGTGAATCCCTGCTTTTCCGCTTCGGAGAAGGCGGCCAACGCCTCGGTGTGCTTCTTTTGCTGCTGGAGCGCGACGCCGATGTTGAAGCGGGCGGAGCCCTGCAGCGATCCCAGCGCTTCGGCAGTGGCAAAGCTCTTCTGGGCCTCGGCCACCGAGCCGCGGTCGAGGTGGTAAGCCCCGAGGTTCAGGAACGGCCGCCAGCGGCCCACGGCGCTCGGCGATGCCTGCAGATCGATCTTTTCGGCGGCATCGCCCCAGGCGGCGTAGTCGTCCCGCAGGGATTCCACCCGCTCGAAGGCCAGCAGGCTGAACACCAGGCCCACCATGCAGCCCAGCACGTAAATGGTTTTCGGCTTGAAGCCGGTCAGCACGATGGCGACCAGCACCGGCACGGCGATGGCCCATAGATAGCTGCGGTAGAGCACGAACGGGTCCTGCACCCACACGGTCGCGAACTCGGTCACGTACAGCAGCAGCGGGAACATCAGCGCCACGCCCACGAGGCTCAACGCCCCGCGGCGGCGCAGAACGGCCCAGAGTGCGGCGGCCCACAGTGCCACATAGCCGAAGATGCCCAGGATCTGCGGGAACGCGGCATACGACAGCGGGAACGCAGGCCGCAGGTCGACCGACATCCACATCACGTTGGGGAAGAACCACAGGAACCCATAGGCAAAGAAGAGCGCCGCCTCGTTCAGGATGCTGAGCGGGTACATGCGCTGCGTGATCCCGGGGCTCAGGCGCTCCAGCTGCTGGGCGAAGTCGAGCGAGCGCTGGTCGAAAAGCTTGCCGATGAATTCACCGTAGATGCCGAAAAACACCACCGCCGCAACCGCGATGATGGCGGCGCAGGCGCCCGCCAGCGTGGCGATGGTCTTCCAACTGGGGCGACGCACGTGGATGTACAGCGGCACCGCCATCGCGGCGACCATGACCGCATGCTCCTTGGACAGCACCGCCGCAACGTAGCTCAGCAGCGCCAGGCCATACCAGAGCACGCCCCGGCCGGACAGGCCCCGCACGAAACACCAACACGCCAGCACCGAGAACAGCGTGGCCATGACGATGGAGCGCTGCACCAGGTAGGCCACGGCATACACCGCCATGGGATTGACCGCGAACAGCGCCACGCCCACCCGCACCGCCGCCTGTTGCGACAGGCCGAAATGCGGCTGCGATTCGAATTCCTCCGGGAAGCGCGTGCGGGCCAGCAGGTCGCGCACCAGCGCATACAGCGCGGCCACCGTGGCCAGGTGCAGTGCGATGTTCACGAGCCGCTGCTTGCCCCAGCCGGGGCCGGCCAAGGAGTCCACCCAGATGAAGCTGCCATACGACAGCATCCGCTGCTTGAAGGTGAGCAGGCTGCCGTAGCTGCCGAAGATCGCGCCGTCGGAGAGCCGCAGATCGTCGAACAGCAACGCATGGTTCCAGCCGGGCAGGTAGATGGCCAGCACGGCCGCCAGAACGGCGATGCCGAATACAGCAAGGGAAATGGACGGTTTGGCCATGGGCGGATAGAAAGCAGGTGGACGGGCGCAGCGGTGCGTGGCAGTGCGCGCAGGCAGCCGGGAAGTCTAAGCGATGGAATTTTCGCACCCGCTTGGCACCGCCGGATGCGGGGTGCCTCCAGGCCCGACCATTTTCCAGCGGCACGCAGGGGCTCGCAGCGGCCCGATTTCAGTCCTGGGCGGGCGCCGCCGGCCCGGGTTCCAGGCCCCGCAGCACCAGGTGGCAGAGCAATTCCTCCGCCTTGTCGTAGTCGCGCTCGGTCAGCGCGGGCTTGCCCAGCAGCAGCGCGAACTGGGCCTGCTGGTCCGCGTAGGCCTGGGTCACGGACCAGATGATGAACATGAGATGGGTGAAATTCACCTTGGCGATGCGGCCCTCGCGCGCCCAGCGCTCGAAGGTGCGCACATCGTTCTTGAGCACGGGGCCCACGCGTTCGGCGATCACGCCCGCGTAGCGCGGCGCACCGGCGATGACCTCCTTGGCGAACACCTTGGCGGCGTTCGGCCGCTCCAGCGACGAGCGCAGCTTGGCGCGGATGTAGCGGCGCAGCGCCTCGTGCGGATCATCGCCATGGGACATCTCTTCCATGCCGGCCAGCCACTGGTTGAGCACGTCGTCCAGCACGCGCAGGTACAGCGCCTCCTTGTTCGGAAAGTAGTACAGCAGGTTGTGGCGGCTCAGCCCGATGGCCGCGGCGATGCTCTCCAGCGACGCGCCCTCGAAACCGAACTGCGCAAACTGCGTCTCCGCCTCGGTGAGGATGGCCTGTTCCTTTTTGAGCCGCGAGGCGGTGGGCGGGCGCCCCGGGTCGGCGGGCGCTCCATCGGGCGCGGGGGGCTGCAGGGCGGTGCGCGTTCGCACAGGTGCGGGGCGGGAGGGCTTGGGCGAAGGGCTCATTTGCACCATTGTGGAACGACTGCGGGGTGTTTTTGCTGGCACGGTGTTTGCACTAGGGGATTTTACCGATTGGTAAATTGAAAACCAGCAGGGCACGGCACCGCCGAAGACACCTGCACCACGACAGCGAGGCCCCCCGATGAAACCTCTGCAGACTGTTCCGATGTGCGGCCGCCCGGCCGCCTGCGCTTGGCCCCGCCAACGCCGCAAGCGCCACGCCCACGCGCCACGCCGCGTTCGCGCGCCCCTCTCCCGTCCCTGATCTCCCGTCCCTGACCCTTCGCCCCGAGGACTACCGATGGAAACGACCGCAAGCCGCGCGTGCGGCATTCATGCCGCACGCCTGAACCTGGCCGACTACGCCGTGAACTTCGGCGACGCGCATCCGCCGCTCACCAAGGCGCAGGCTCTGGTGGAGGCCGAGCGCTGCTACTACTGCTTCGATGCGCCGTGCGCCACGGCGTGCCCGACCGGCATCGACATTCCCGCGTTCATCCACCGCGTCGCCCAGGGCAACGACCGCGGCGCGGCCCGCGCGATTCTCGAGGCCAACCCGCTCGGCGGCATGTGCGCCCGCGTCTGCCCGACCGAGGTGCTGTGCGAGCAGGCCTGCGTGCGCAACTCGCATGACGACAAGCCGGTGGAGATCGGCGCGCTGCAGCGCCACGCCACCGATGCGTACTTTGCCGACCCGGGCGCGCCCCTGTTCACCCGCGCCGCGCCCACGGGCCGCCGGGTGGCCGTGGTGGGCGCGGGG
>NZ_BAAJYR010000049.1:0-20404 GCF_057546605.1 Acidovorax sp. KPB24-03
TGATGCAGTCGGGGCGCACGGCCTTTGCCAGCTCGGGGCGGATCTCGGGCTCGGGGTTGGCCAGGGCCAGGATGATCGGCTTGTCGGCCATGGTCTTGACCATCTCGGCCGTCAGCACGCCGGGGGCCGAGCAGCCCAGGAACACGTCGGCGCCGTTGACCACGTCGGCCAGCGTGCGGGCCTCGGTCTTTTTGAGCGTAGCGGGCCTTTGGATTCGTCGAGGTTCGCGCGGCCGTCGTGGATCACGCCCTTGGAGTCCACCACGAAGATGTGCTCGCGCTTCACGCCCAGGCCCACCATCACGTCCAGCACTTCGCCCACCATTTCGGGGTCGAGGGCGGACGTGGGTTCGTCGAACAGCATCACGATGGGGTCCATCGACAGCGCACGGGCAATCGCCACGCGCTGCTGCTGGCCGCCCGACAGCTGGCCGGGGAACTTGTCCTTGTGCGCCGACAGGCCCACGCGGTCCAGCATCTTGAGGCCGCGCTTCTTCGCCTCGTCCGCGCCGCGGCCCAGCACCTTGATCTGCGCGATCGTCAGGTTGTCGGTCACCGACAGGTGGGGGAACAGTTCGAAGTGCTGGAACACCATGCCCACGCGGCTGCGCAGCTTGGGCAGGTTGGTCTTAGGATCGTGCACGGCGATGCCGTCCACGAAGATCTCGCCCTTCTGGAAGGGCTCGAGCGCGTTGATGGTCTTGATCAGCGTGGACTTGCCGGAGCCCGAAGGGCCGCACACCACCACGACTTCGCCCTTCTGGATGGAAGTGGAGCAGTCGGTCAGCACCTGGAAGCTGCCGTACCACTTCGAGACATTCTTCATTTCAATCATTGCTATTTCCTCACTCTTTCCGCTCAGCGGATGATGGCGATTTTCCGGTGCAGGCGCTTGACGACCCAAGACAGTGCGAAGCACATCGCGAAGTACACGACGGCTGCCAGCAGGTAGGCCTCGATCGGCCGCCCGTAGTTCTTGCCCGCCGTCTCGAAGCCCTTGAGCATGTCGTAGGCACCGATGGCGTAGACCAGCGAAGTGTCCTGGAACAGGATGATGGTCTGCGTGAGCAGCACGGGCAGCATGTTGCGGAACGCCTGCGGCAGGATCACGAGCTTCATGTTCTGGCCGTAGGTCATCCCGAGCGCCTGGCCCGCGAACACCTGTCCGCGGGAGATCGACTGGATGCCGGCCCGCATGATCTCGCTGAAGTACGCGGCCTCGAAGGCGATGAAGGTGATGATGGCCGACAGCTCCGAGCGGTAGCTCGTGCCGATTCCGCCGGGCAGGGCCGCGTAGAACGAGGCCGGCACCAGCAGGAAGAACCACAGGATCACCATCACCAGCGGGATGCTGCGCATGCCGTTGACGTAGAACGTGGCCGGCGCGTCCAGCCACTTCTTGCCCGACAGGCGCATCAACGCCAGCACGGTGCCCAGCAGGATGCCGCCGACCGTGGCGATCAGCGTCAGCATGATGCTGAAGTAAAAGCCCTTGACGACGAACTTGCTGATGATGTCCCAGCTGTAGAAGGAAAGGTCGAGATTCATCATGTCAGTGGCCTCCCCCCGTGCCGCCGGACACGATCAGGCCGGGAACGCGCGTGCGCTTTTCGATGAAGGCCATGATGCGGTTGATGGCGAAGGCCGAGATCACGTACAGGCCCGTCACGGCCAGGTAGATTTCGATGCCGCGCGAGGTCTCTTCCTGCGCCTGCATCGCGAACATCGTCAGTTCGGCCACCGACACGGCGAAGGCCACGGACGAGTTCTTGAAGATGTTCATCGTCTCGCTCGTGAGCGGCGGAATGATGATGCGAAATGCCATCGGCAGCAGCACGTAGCGGTAGTACTGCACGGTGGTGAAGCCCATGGCCATGCCCGCGTAGCGCTGGCCGCGCGGCAGGGCCTGGATGCCTGCCCTCACCTGTTCGGCGATCCGCGCCGAAGTGAAGAAGCCCAGCGCCAGCACCACGAGGATGAAGCCCGAGACGCCCTTGAGCACCGGAAAGATCGCCGGCAGCACGTGGTACCACAGAAAAATCTGCACCAGCAGCGGAATGTTGCGGAACAGCTCGACCCAGGCATTGCCGAAGCCGACCAGCACCTTGTTGTCGGGCAGCGTGCGCAGCGTCCCGACGATCGATCCCATCACCAGCGCGATGACCAGGGCCAGCAGGGCCACCGACACCGTCCAGCCCCAGGCAGAGAGCATCCACTGGAGGTAGGTCGGGTATTCACCCCCTGGGTCCTGCAGGAAGACTTGCCAATCCCAATTTGATCCCATGGGAAATCCTTCTCAAATCTCGTTGTCTTCAAACTTGGCGCCCCATCCCGGGCATCCCTGCCGGGGAAACAAACAAACGCCCACCGTCAGGTGGGCGTTTGCCGCATGCGAGCGCCGGGCGCTCAGTCCTTGGTGGCGTACTCTTCCATGGGCTTGTCGTTGGGGTTCGCCCAGGCGGCCTTCGTCGCTTCGCTCACCGGCAGGCCGATCTTCACGTTGTTCGGAGGCACGGGCTGCATGAACCACTTGTCGTACAGCTTGGCCATGTCGCCGGACTTGATCTGCGCCTTGATGCTGTCGTCCACGGCCTTCTTGAAGGCGGGGTCGTCCTTGCGGATCATGATCGCGATGGGTTCCACGCTCAGCACTTCGCCGACGATCTTGAAATCGTTGGGGCTCTTGGACTTGGCGATGTTGGAAGCCAGGATCGAGCCGTCCATGATGAAGGCGTCAGCGCGGCCGGATTCCAGCAGCAGGAAGCTGTCGGAATGGTCCTTGCCGAACACTTCCTTGAACGTCAGGCCTTCGGCGCGCTTGTTCTTGCGCAGCGTCTGCACCGAGGTGGTGCCCGTGGTGGTGGCGATGTTCTTGCCGTTCAGGTCCTTGATGCCGGTGATGCCCGAATCGGCCTTGACGGCGATGCGCACTTCTTCGACATAGGTCGTGACCGCGAAGGCGACGTCCTTCTGGCGGGCCGCGTTGTTGGTGGTGGAGCCGCACTCGATGTCCACGGTGCCGTTTTGCACCAGAGGGATGCGGTTTTGCGACGTGACGGGCTGGTACTTGACGTCCAGCTTGGCCAGGCCGAGCTGCTTTTGCACGTCGGCGATCACCTTGGCGCACACGTCGTAGTGAAAGCCCGTGTACTTGCCGTCACCCAGGGTGTACGACAGGCCGGAGGATTCGCGCACACCTTCGGTGATCGTGCCGGAGGCCTTGATCTTGGCCAGCGTGTCATTGGCTTGCGCGAATGCGCTCCCTGCAGCCAGGGCGGTGATGGCGACTGCCAGCAAATGCTTCTTCATCAGGATCTCCTTAGAACTTACGGATACAACGGAAACAATCATTCTAGATATTGGCACGGAGTGGAATTCGCCACCATGCCGAATACCCGGAACATCGGGTCAGCGCAGCTAAAAAACGGCGCTCAAAACGGAACCTGATCGGTGGGATAGCGCCAGAAATCCCGCAAGAGATAGCTCACCGGAAGATTGAGCGCGCGGTTGGACGGCGGTATGGGCTGGGCGAACCACTTGTCGTAGATGGGATAGATCTCGCGGCTGGTGATCAGCCGGCGCATCTCGTCGTCCACCACCTTCTTGAACGCAGGGTCGTTCTTGGGCAGCATGATCGCCAGGGGCTCGGTGGTGATGAACTTGCCGACCACCTTCAAGGCGGCCGGATTGGGGCGGTTGGACGCCAGGCCGTAGAGCAGCACGTCGTCCATCGCGAAGGCATCGGCCTCGCCCTTTTCCACCATCTCGACGGCCCTGGCGTGGTCCGGGGCTTCGACGATGTTGATCTGCAGGAGCCGCTCGCGGTTGATCTGCTGGACCGCATTCAAGGGCGTGGTGCCCTTGGTGGACACGAGCTTCTTGCCGCTGAGGTCTTCGATGCGGTCCACGTTGCTCTGGGCCGGCACCAGCAGGCGGGCGCCGGTGATGAAGTGGGGCACGGTGAACGCCACGACCTGGCGGCGTTCGGCATTGTTGGTGGTGGAGCCGCACTCCATGTCGGCGCGGCCTTTCTCGATGGTTTCCATGCGGTTGGCCGAGGTGACCGGCACGAATTCCACTTCCATGTCCTTGCGGCCGGTCTTCTTTCGCACGACCTCGGCGATCCGCTGGCACAGCTCCACCGCGTAGCCCACGGGCTTGCCGGCGTCCACATAGGAAAAGGGCACCGAGGATTCCCGGTAGGCCAGCACCAGCTTGCCGCCGGCGGTGACCCGCTCCAGTACCCCCTGCGCGGAGACAGCCATGCCCCAGCACAAGGCGGCAACGCCCCATACGGCCTTCCAATGGAATGTTTTCATGGCTTGTCTCAAAGTTCGTAAGTTCTAACCTGAGCAAACACCGTGCCAGGCCGGGCGTCTCTGTTGGGCGAAGGCTTGTGCACTTCGCTCCGGACGCCGGGACGGAATGTACGTCCCGTCACACGGTCTTTCCAATGCCAAATGCACGGTGGAATATGCATTTGACACATAACCTGACCCTGCGGTCAAAGGGGCTTGTCCGTACTGTGGGCCTGCAGGTAGGTCCACAACGACTGGGCGATGCCCTTGGAGGGTTCCTTGCCGGACGGCTTTTCGCGGTAGGCCCGCACTTCCATCGCCATCTGCAGGTCCTCCACGCCCGGGGGCGCCGCACTGACGAGGCGGCGCGAGCGCAGTTCCTTCTTGACCGCGCTGTGCGGCAGGAAGGCCACCCCGTGCCCCTCGACCGCCATCGCTTTCAGTCCCTCGGCCATGTCGGTTTCATAGACGCGGTCCAGGTGGATGGCCGTGCCCGACTGCTTGAGGATCAAATCCGTCACGCGGCCCAGATAGGCCCCGGGTGCATACCCCAGGTAGGGCAGCGGCTCGCCCGCGCGGCCCGGCAGGCTGAACAGCGGCTGGCCGTCGGCATTGGCGCGCGAATAGGGCGAGAGGATTTCCTGGCCCAGGGTCACCATTTCATAGCGGTCGGCGTCGAGCTGGAAGGGCTGCGAGGGATGGTGGTAGGCGATCAGCAGGTCGCACCCCCCCTCTACCAGGCGCAGCACGGCATCGTGCACGTTGAGCGCGATGAGGCGGCTCTTGACCGGCCCGAAACGCTCGCGCAGGCTCGACAGCCAGGCGGGAAAGAACGTGAAAGCCAGCGTGTGCGGCACTGCGAACTCGATCATGTCCTTGCCGGCGCTGGTGTGGGCCCGCAGCATGGCGCGGGTGTTCTGCATGGCCTGCAGCATCTCCAGCGCTTCCTCGTAGAGCGTCTTGCCCGCGGGCGTGAGCCGGGTCGGGTAGGAGCTGCGGTCCACCAGATCGGTGCCGGCCCAGGCCTCCAGCGCCTGGATGCGGCGCGAGAACGCCGGCTGGGTCACGTGGCGCAATTGCGCTGAACGGCTGAAGCTGCGCGTTTCCGCGAGGCTGACGAAATCCTCGAGCCACTTGGTTTCCATGGCGCGCATTATCGGGGGCCGCGCGCGCCTGCGGCGCAAGGCCCCTTGGGGAAACCCTGCACCGGACCCTGCCACGTTTGCTTGCAAAATGGCTTCGGCGCTCCGAGCGCCGCCCCGTCCGGGCCCCTGGCGCACAAGGCCGGCGGGCAGAGTGACCCGCATCGCCACGTTGTCCGTTCTCTCGACCCTCTGCCTCCCATGTCCTCACTTCCCCCGTCCGGGCCCGCGCCCCACGACGCGGCACGGCCTGCCGCACCGCCCGACGACGCTCCCCGCTCCCTGCGCATCGAAGACTGGCTCACCGTCATCGTGATGGCGGCGCTGGCCCTCATCACCTTCGCCAATGTGCTGGTGCGCTACTTCACCAACTCATCCTTCGCCTGGACCGAGGAGATCTCGGTCTTCCTCATGATCGTCCTGGCGCTGGTGGCGGGCTCCGCCGCGGTCGCGCGCGACCAGCACATCCGCATCGAATGGTTCGCCGAGGGCGGCTCGGCCGCGCGCCGTCACCTGCTGGCCCGCTTCGGTGCACTGATGGTGGCGCTGCTGTTCGGCGCGATCGCCGTGCTGAGCGTGCGGGTGGTGTGGGACGACTACCGCTTCGGCGAGACCTCCCCCGGCATCGGCGTGCCGCAGTGGTGGTACTCGGTGTGGCTGCCGCTGCTGTCCGCACTGATCACCTGGCGGGCGGTGGGGCTGTTCATCCGCCGGGGCCGCACGGCCTCCCCGGCGGGCCGGCAGGACACCTCCGCATGATCGCGACCCTGCTGTTCGTGGCGTTCCTCGCCATGATGTTCGTGGGCGTGCCCATCGGCGCCGCGCTGGGGCTGGCGGGGGTGGCGGCCATTGCCCTGGCCAATGCCGACAGCCAATGGTTCGGCCTGCTGGCCGTGCCCCAGAACTTCTATGCCGGCCTGGGCAAGTACCCGCTGCTGGCCATCCCCATGTTCGTGCTCGTGGGCTCGATCTTCGACCGCTCCGGCGTGGCGCTTCGGCTCGTGAACTTCGCCGTGGCCATCGTGGGCCGCGGCCCGGGCATGCTGCCCCTGGTGGCCATCGCCGTGGCGATGTTCCTGGGCGGCATCTCCGGCTCGGGCCCGGCCAACGCGGCCGCGGTGGGTGGCGTGATGATCGCGGCCATGTCGCGGGCGGGCTATCCGGGCTCGTTCTCCGCCAGCGTGGTGGGCGCCGCGGCGGCCACCGACATCCTGATCCCGCCCTCCGTCGCGTTCATCATCTATTCGGTGCTGGTGCCGGGCGCCTCCGTGCCCGCGCTGTTCGCGGCCGGCATGATTCCCGGCGTGCTCGCCGGCATCGCGCTGATCGTGCCCGCGGTTTGGCTGGCCCGCCGGCACAAGATGGGCGCGCTCGAATCCTCCATGCCACGCCCGCCGTTCTGGCGCAGCCTGCGCGAAGCCTCCTGGGGCCTGGCCGCGCCGGTGCTGATCCTGGGCGGCATGCGGGCGGGTTGGTTCACCCCCACCGAGGCGGCCGTGGTGGCGGTGTTCTACGGCCTGTTCGTGGGCATGTGCATCCACCGGACCATCCGGGTGCGCGACCTGTTTCCCATCCTGCGCGAGGCGGGCGAGCTCTCGGCCGTGATCCTGCTGGTGGTGTCGCTGGCCGGCATCTTCGCGTTCTCGCTGTCCACGCTGGGCGTGATCGATCCGGTGGCCAAGGCCATCGTGAACTCGGGCCTGGGCGAATACGGCGTGATGGCGCTGCTGATCCTGCTGCTCATCACGGTGGGCATGTTCCTCGACGGCATCTCGATCTTCCTGATCTTCGTGCCGCTGCTGCTGCCCATCATGCAGCACTACCAGTGGGACCCGGTGTGGTTCGGCGTCATCCTCACGCTCAAGGTCGCCCTGGGCCAGTTCACGCCGCCGCTGGCCGTGAACCTCATGGTGTCGTGCCGCATCGCCGGCGTGCGCATGGAGTCCACCGTGCGCTGGGTGGGGCCGATGCTGCTGGCGATGTTCATCGTCATGGTGCTGGTCATTGCCTTCCCGCAACTGGCGCTGTGGCTGCCCGCCCGCCTGGGCTACTGACCCCATCGACCCCACCGCCCCCTTTTCACCGAGAACCAGGAGACTGAAACCATGAAACTGCGCACCTTCCTCACCAGCGCCGTCGCTGCCGCCGCCGCACTGGCCTTCGCCACGCCGGCCCTGGCGCAAAACTACAAGAGCGAATACCGCATGTCGCTGGTGCTGGGCACCGCCTTCCCCTGGGGCAAGGGCGGCGAACTGTGGGCCAGCAAGGTCCGCGAACGCACGCAGGGCCGCATCAACATCAAGCTGTACCCCGGCGTTTCGCTGATCCAGGGCGACCAGACGCGCGAGTTCAGCGCGCTGCGCCAAGGCGTGATCGACATGGCCGTGGGCTCCACCATCAACTGGTCGCCCCAGGTCAAGCCGCTCAACCTGTTCTCGCTGCCCTTCCTGTTTCCAGACTACGCCGCCGTGGATGCGGTGACGCAAGGCGAGGTGGGCAAGAGCATCTTCCAGACGCTGGACAAGGCCGGCGTGGTGCCGCTGGCCTGGGGCGAGAACGGCTACCGTGAAATCTCCAACTCCAAGCGCCCCATCAAGAGCCCCGAGGACCTCAAGGGCCTGAAGATCCGCGTGGTCGGCTCGCCGCTGTTCCTGGACACCTTCTCCGCACTGGGCGCCAACCCCACCCAGATGAGCTGGGCCGACGCCCAGCCCGCCATGGCCAGCAGCGCCGTGGACGGGCAGGAGAACCCGGTGTCGGTCTACATGGCCGCCAAGCTCTACACCGTGGCGCAGAAATACATGACCCTGTGGGGCTACATGAACGACCCGCTGATCTTCGTGGTCAACAAGGACATCTGGAATTCCTGGACGCCTGCCGACCGCGAAATCGTCAAGCAGGCCGCCATCGACGCCGGCAAGGAACAGATCGCCATCGCGCGCAAGGGCATGGTCGAGGCCGACAAGCCCCTGCTCAAGGAAATCGCCAGCCACGGGGTGACGGTGACCCAGCTCAGCCCCGCCGAACGCACCGCCTTCGCCAAGGCCACGCGCCCGGTGTTCGACAAGTGGAAGGGCCAGATCGGCGCGGACCTGGTGGACCAGGCCGAGAAGGCGATCGCCGCGCGCAAGCCCTGAAGGGCCGGGTCGGCCTGCGGACCGGCGCCCGCGCACGAGGGTGCGTTGCGGCGCCCCGTCAGCCGGCCTCTCCGCTTTGCTGCAGCGCCCACATGCTGGCGTAGCGGCCGCCCTGCTCCAGGAGCGCGGCATGGGTGCCGCGCTCGATGATGCGGCCGGCTTCCATCACCAGAATCTCGTGCGCATCCACCACCGTGGAGAGGCGGTGCGCGATCACCAGGGCCGTCTTGTTGCGCGCCGCGCTTTTCAGTTCGGCCTGGATGGCCCGCTCATTGGCGGAATCGAGCGCGGAGGTGGCTTCGTCGAAGATCAGGATCGGCGGGTTCTTCAGCAGCGTGCGGGCGATCGCCACCCGCTGCTTCTCGCCGCCCGAGAGCTTGAGGCCGCGCTCGCCCACCTGCGTGGCGTAACCCAGCGGCGTGGCGGCGATGAAGCCGTGGATGCGCGCGGCCTGGGCGGCAGCTTCCACGGCATCCTGGCCCGCGCCCGGGTGGCCGTAGGCGATGTTGTAGGCGATGGTGTCGTTGAACAGCACGGTGTCCTGCGGCACGATGCCGATGGCGCGCCGCAGGCTGTCCTGTGTCACGGCCCGGATGTCCTGCCCGGCCACCGTGATGCGGCCCGACTGGATGTCGTAGAAGCGAAAGAGCAAACGCGCCAGCGTGGACTTGCCCGAGCCCGAGGGCCCCACCACCGCCACCGTCTTGCCGGCGGGAATCTCGAAGCTGATGCCGTGCAGGATGGGCCGCGCGCTGCCCGCACGGCTTTCGTAGGCGAAGTGCACGTCTTCGAAGCGCACAGCCGGGTGCTCCAGGTGGACCAGCGGCTGGGCGCCGGGCGCATCGGCCACCTCGCGCTCCTTGTCCATCAGGGTGAACATCTTGTCGAGATCGGTCAGGCTCTGCTTGATCTCGCGGTAGATCACGCCCAGAAAGTTGAGCGGGATGTAGAGCTGGATCATGAAGGCGTTCACCATGACCAGATCGCCCAGCGTCATGCGGCCATCGGCCACGCCTTGCGCGGCGCGCCACAGCATGGCCACCAGGCCGGTGGCGATGATGAGCTGCTGCCCGGTGTTCAGCAGCGACAGCGAGGTCTGGCTCTTGAGCCGCGCATGGCGCAGCCGCTGCAGGCTTTCGTCGTAGCGCTGGGCTTCGAACGCCTCGTTGTTGAAGTACTTGACGGTCTCGTAGTTCAGCAGCGAGTCCACCGCCTTCGCGTGCGCGGCCGAGTCGAACTCGTTGGCCTGCCGGCGGAATTTCGTGCGCCATTCGGTCAGCAGCACGGTGAACGCGATGTACAGGCCCAGGGCGCCCAGCGTGATCCAGGCGAACCACGCGTCGAACTTGACGGCCAGCACGGAGAGCACCAGGAACACCTCGATCAGGGTGGCGCCGATGTTGAACAGCGTGAACGAGATCAGCGATTCGATGCCGCGCACGCCGCGTTCGATGTCGCGCGTCATGCCGCCCGTCTGCCGCTCCAGGTGAAAGCGCAGGCTCAAGGCATGCAGGTGCTCGAACGTCTGCAGCGCGATGCTGCGGGCGGCGCCCTGCGTGGCCTTGGCGAAGACCAGTTCCCGCAGTTCGGTCAGGATGGAGGTGGACAGGCGCAGCCCGCCATAGGCCAGCAGCAGGGCGATGGGCACGACCACCACCGCGGCAGGGTCGCCCGGGGCGATCGACATGGCATCGATCAACTGCTTGAGTAGCAGCGGCACCCCGACGTTGGCCACCTTGGCCCCCACGACGAAGACCAGCGCCGCGATCACCCGCCACTTGTATTGCCAGAGATAGGGAACGAGCCGGCCGAGCGTGGCCCAGTCGGTGCGGGAGCCGGCGCCGGAGCGCGAGGCAAGAGGGGGTGGGGATTCGCCGTGGGGGCGCATGAAGGACAATTCCGGTTGTTGTTTTACCGAGATTGTGCCCATGACCGCTCTTCCCAGCGCTGCGTTGACCGAACTGCCCACCGACAAGGAGCTGGTGCTCAAGGTGATTCCGATGCCGGCCGACTGCAACGCCAACGGCGACATCTTCGGCGGCTGGGTCATGGCCCAGGTCGACCTGGCGGGATCGGTGCTGCCGGCGCGCTATGTGCAGGGCCGCATGGCCACCGTGGCGGTGAACGAATTCGTGTTCAAGCAGCCCGTTCGCGTGGGGGACATCCTGTCGTTCTTCTCGGCGGTCACGCGCACCGGACGCACCTCGGTCACGGTGGAGGTCGAGGTGTATGCAGAGCGCTTTTCAGCGCAGGGCCGGTATGTGAAGGTCACGGAAGCGCGGCTGACCTATGTGGCCATCGATGCCGCAGGCAGGCCCCGCCCGCTGCCGGCCACCGCTGTGCCCGAAAGCGGCACGGCAGGCTGAGAACATGCAGTGAGAACCCCGGCGCGAAACGCCTGGCCTGCCACGGGCCGTACGTGGCAGGTCGGTGACGTGCGCCCTCGGCGCACGCCGGGGTCGGTCGCAATGCCCGCCGAGGCTCAGGCCGCGGCGAGTGCAGGCGCTTCGTTGCGCGCGTTGGCGGTGTTGTTGTTCACCGCATTGGCACGGGGAGCGGGGCCCGACGTGCCGGCAAAGATTTCGCCGGCCAGCTGGCCGCCCTCTTCGATCACCACCTTGCCGTAGCGGATCTTGCCGGTCACCTTGCCGGTGCTGTAGATCACGAGCTTTTCGCGCACGGTGAGCGTGCCGTCGAACTCGCCGTGGATCTCGGCGATGTCGATTTCGGCGGAGCCGCGGAAGGCGCCCTGCTCAGCGATGTGGATCACGCGGGAGTCCATCGTGGCCTCCACCGTGCCTTCGACCACGAGCGTGTCGCAATCGGTGATCTCCACCCCTTTGAGCTTGATGTTCGGGCCCACCGTCAGCTTGCTGCCCACGCCGTCGGAAACGGCACTGCCAGGCGCCGTGCCGGTGGATACCGGCTTGGCGGAAGAAGGGGCCGTGGTCGTGGCACTGTTGCCACCAGGCACCACGGTGGTCGCACCACCGAGGACGGAAGAAGGTTGGCGAGGCTGGAATGCGTCGGGTTCACGCTTGCCGAAGAAGGGGTTTTGCACGGCCATCAGATCTCCTTGAAAAAGAGCCATGCTAGAAGCGACGTTCCGCGAAAACTCCCCGCGTTACGCAAGAACGGTAACCAAACCATTCGATCGTTGCATGCACTTGCATGCTTTGCAGCGACATACATCGCCGCGATCGCGCGCAGGCCGAGGCTACGAAACGATGTAGGCCGCAGCGCCTGCCGACATCAGGGTGCCATCGGGGCCGAAAAACTCCATGCGCGTGCTGGCCACGCGGGAGCCCAGCCGCAGCACTTCGGCCCGCAGGGTGAAGTGGCTCCCGATGCCTGGCCGCAGATAGTCGATGCGCAGGTCGATGGTGCCCAGCTTGCCGAAGCGGTGCAGGCGCTGCGCGGGCGGCTCGTCCATGTGGCGGGCGCCGATGGCCGCCATCACGGCGAGCCCCCCCATGGCATCCAGCCCCGCGCTGATGACGCCGCCGTGCACGCGGTTGTAGGCGTAGTGCCCCACCAGCTCGGGCTTCATCTCGATGCGCGCCTCGACATGTGCGGCTCCCAGGTGCGTCACCTTGAGACCGAGCAATTGGTTGAAGACGATGCGCTGCTCGAAGATGTCCTTCAAACCATCGATGAACTCGGCCTCGAACGGAGAGGGCTGGGCGGAATCAGGGGGTGGAGTCATCGAGGAAGGGGCAAGGGTTCAGGGCTGAAAGCCCGAATGGCGGACCACCGGCGCCCATTGCGCCTTGTAGGCCGTCAGCATTTTGGCGGTCTGGTCGCGCGAGCTGACGACGGGCACCATGTCGGCCGCCACGAAGCGGGCCTGCAGGGCCGGGTCCGCCATGACCTGGGTCACCGTGTCGGCGATGCGCCGGGCCCGGGCCGGCGGCAGCCACGCAGGCGCGTAGAGCACGTTCCAGCCGAGGGCGGACAGGCCCAGGCCCGCCTCCTTGAAGGTGGGCACCGTCGGCAGCGTGGGAGACCGCTGATCGCCCGACACCGCCAGAATGCGCAGTTTGCCGGCCTTGTGCAGGGGCTCCAGCGCATCCAGTGTGTCCACGGCGATGGGCACGTGGCCGCCCATCAGATCGTTGAGCAGCGGCGCGGAACCCCGATACCCCACGACGGGCAGTTGCAGGGAGAGCTTCTCGGCCAGCATCAAAGCAAAGAAATGCGGCAGACTGCCGGTGGCCGGCACGCCGGCGGCCAGCTTGTCCTGATTGGCCAGCATCCAGGCGTGCAGGTGGGCGAACTCCTTGACCGGCACGGCCGTGGACACGGCCAGGCCGAACTGGTAGCTCGTGATCTGGGACAGGGCCACATAGTCCTTGTCGGGGTCGTAGCCGTTGTCCTTGAAGACCAGCGGCGCCACCAGCATGGTGGCCGGGTTGGCCAGCACGACCTGGTTCTGGCCGGAGCTGTCGCGGTGCAACTGCTGGACGGCCAGCCGCCCCCCCGCGCCCACGCGGTTTTCCACCACCACCGGCACCGCCAGCCGGGGCCCGAGGGCATCGGCCAGCAGGCGCGCGGCCCGGTCGGATGCTCCACCGGCTGCATACGGCACCACGACCTTGAGGATGCCCCCTTCCAGCGGCACGGGCGCCGAAGCGGTCGTCCCCTGAGCCAGGGCCGACGCCCCCAGGGCCCCGCAGGCAAGCGATGCGCCCCATTGCACAAAGGCGCGGCGCGACGGCGCACGGGGAGCAGCGAATGGCGATGGTGGTTTGGCAGCAGTCATGGCACGGTCCGGCAGGGGGTTGATGGATGAGCAGCAATGTACTGCCAGATTCATGCCACCGGCATCTATCGTTATGCCCGGTTTCCAGGCAAAACGCCAGGCCCACGCCCCCCGCAGATGCGGTCACACGGCGCTGAAATCCGGCCGGCGTTTCTCGACGAAAGCGCTGAACGCCTCGCGTGCAGCAGGCTCCTGCAGCATTCGGCCGAAGCTCGCGCCTTCCTCGGCCATGCGCTCCAGCACCGCGGCCGTCTGGCCCTGCTTCATGAGGCGCTTGGTCTCGATGAGCGCGGAAAGCGGCTTGGCCGCCAGCTTGCGCGCCTGGGTCTGGGCCACCATGTTGCACTCGGTGGGCGGCACCACGCGGTTGACCAACCCCACCTCCAGCGCCGCCTCGGCCAGGAAGGGCTCGCCCAGCAGCAGCGCCTCGGCCGCGCGGTGGTAGCCCATCATCTGAGGCACGAGCAGGCTGGACGCGGCCTCCGGGCACAGCCCCAGGTTGACGAACGGCATGGAGAACGCGGCGTTGTCACCCGCATAGACCAGATCGCAGTGAAAGAGCATGGTGGTGCCGATGCCCACGGCCGGGCCGCAGACCGCAGCCACCACCGGCTTCGGGAACGTGGCGATGCCGCGCAGGAAGCGGAACACCGGCGAGTCCTGCGTGGATGGCGGCTTGTTCAGGAAGTCGCCGATGTCGTTGCCGGCGCTGAAAATGGCCACATCGCCCTGCAGCACGACCACGCGCACCGCGCTGTCGGCCGCGGCGGACTCCAGCGCATCCGCCAGCGCGGCGTACATCGCGGTGGTGATGGAGTTCTTTTTCTCCACGCGGTTGAAGGTGATGGTGGCCACGCCGGATTCGGTGTGAACGAGGATGTCCTGGGTCGAGGTATCGGTCATGGGAAAGCTCCTGCCATGGAAGGTCGTGGGCGGGGAAAGCGAACGGGGCGCCAGGGGGCGCCTCATTCCTTGTAATAAACAATCTGGTGGCTGCTGGCCAGCATGGTGCCGGCATCGTTCCACAACTGGGCCGTCTGGTCGAAAAAGCCGTTGCGGAATTCTTGCGCACGCGCCTGGCCCAGCAAAAATCCGGTGCCCGTGGCGGCCAGCTGCTCCCGCCCTGCGTGGAAATACACCGTGAGGGACACCGTGCCTGCCGGCACCCGGTGCGCACGGCGCAGCCAGACCCGCGGAAAGAACACGTCGGCCAGCGCCGCCAGCGCGCAGAAGTCGAGCGGGCGGGCGGGCGCATCGCGCATCCACAGTTGCGACAGGCTGCTGTCGCCGTTGCCGTCCCAGCGCTGCGGCAAGGCCCCGGTCACCGGCCGCAGGTCGTAGCGGTCGAGCCAGGCCACGCCCAGCCCTTTGGCCAGCGGCTCCAGGGTGTCGGGGCCGGGCGCTGTCGGCATGGGGGTGTCGGCCAGGCTCCAGGTTTCGCGGCGGGCGGCGGTCACGGCGGTGCCCGTGGTGGTCGTGACCCACTCGCCGTCGACGCCGGGCTGCACGATGGACAGCGTCCAGTGCTGCGTGGACCGGTTGGTGCGCACCGGCGTGGCCTGCACCGTGAAGGGGCCCTGCGCCACCGCACCGGCGTAATTGACGGTGAGCGACAGCGGCTCACCCAGGCGGTCGGGGTGCTGCAGCACGGCCTGCAGCAGCACCGCGGCCGTCGCGCCGCCGAAAGGGCCGACCATGTTCCAGTAGGCGGGCGTGGTCCGGCCGGTGTACCGGTGGGCACCGGCCGGCTCCAGGGCCAGCGCGTCGTCCAGGGGATGGAGATCGAGGGTCATGGTGTGCGAGTGTGCCGTGATTGCTTTCTCCGTCCCGTCGTGCCGGCGACTGCCTGAACCCGGATGCCGGGGCGCGCAATGCGCCCCGACCTCAGACGCGCTCGAAAATGCCCGCAGCGCCCTGCCCCATGCCCACGCACATGGTCACCATGCCGTACTTGAGGTTCTTGCGGCGCAGCGCATGCACCACCGTGGCAGCGCGGATGGCGCCCGTGGCGCCCAGCGGGTGGCCCAGGGCGATGGCGCCGCCCATGGGATTGACCTTGGAAGGGTCCAGGCCCAGTTGGCGCACGACCGCCAGCGACTGCGCGGCGAAGGCTTCGTTCAGCTCGAACCAGTCGATGTCTTCGTGCTTGAGGCCCGCATAGCGCAGCGCGGCCGGAATGGCCTCGATGGGGCCGATGCCCATGATGCTGGGCGGCACGCCCTTGCTGGCGAAGCTCACGAAGCGGGCCAACGGCGTGAGGCCGAAACGCTTCACGGCTGCCTCGCTCGCCAGGATCAGCGCGCCCGCGCCGTCGCTGGTCTGCGAGCTGTTGCCGGCGGTGACGGAGCCCCGCGCGGCGAACACCGTCTTGAGCTTGGCCAGGCCTTCCAGACTGGTGTCGGGCCGTGCGCCTTCGTCCAGCGCCACGGTGCGGGTCTTGGCGATGCTCTCGCCCGTCTCCAGGTCCGCCGTGCGGTCGGTCACCTCGATGGGCGTGATCTCGTCGGTGAACTCGCCGGCCTGCTGCGCGGCCAGCGCCTTCTGGTGCGACTGCAGCGCGAAGGCGTCCTGGTCCTCGCGCGACACCTTCCACTGCTGCGCCACCTTCTCGGCCGTGAGGCCCATGCCGTAGGCGATGCCCACGTCGCCGTCCTTGGCGAAGATGCTGGGCGACAGCGAGGGCGTGTTGCCCATCATGGGCACCATGCTCATGCTTTCCACGCCGGCGGCGATCATCACGTCGGCCTCGCCCACGCGGATGCGGTCGGCCGCCATCTGCACGGCCGACAGGCCCGAGGCGCAGAAGCGGTTCACGGTGATGCCGCCCACGCTGGTGGGCAGCCCCGCCAGCACCGCGCCGATGCGCGCCACGTTCAGCCCCTGGGCGCCTTCCGGAATCGCGCAGCCGCAGATGATGTCTTCGATGGAAGCCGGGTCCAGCCCGGGCACCTGGGCCAGGGCCGCCTTGAGGGTGGTCGCCAGCAGATCGTCGGGGCGGGTGTTGCGGAAGAAGCCGCGGTGCGACTTGCCGATGGGCGTGCGCGTGGCGGCGACGATGTAGGCGTCCTGCATTTGTTTTGCCATGAAGAAGGCTCCTTCAATCGATCAATCGATCGGTCAGTCAATCAGTCAGTTACTTGGCGGGGCGGCTGGACGGAATCCAGGCCCACGTGAATTCGCATTCCACCGGCTCGATGCCGGCCTCGTCCGTCACGGTGACCTGCACCTGCATCTCGCCCTTGTCGCTGTCCTGCATGGCCTGGCGCTGCGCGTCGGTCAGCACCGCCACCGCGCGCAAGGCGCCCGTGGCGCGCTTGCGAAAGGCCATCTTCAGGTCCTTGGCCAGCGGCAGGCAGTCGTCGCGCACGTTCAGGCCCATCGCCATGCCCGTGGCCGTCTCGGCCAGCAGGTTCATGGCCGAGGCGTGGATGCTGCCGACGTGATTGCGCACGCGGTGCTCGTTGGGCAGGCGCACTTCCACGCGGTTCGGCGACATCTCGATGAACTCCACCCGCGCCGTGCGGGTGAACGGCACGGCGCGGCGCAGCACCAGGTTGCGTACCCAGGGGCGCAGGAACTTCGGGAACTCGTCCACCTGTTCCAACTGGAGCTGCATGCGGTTGGGCGGGAATGCGCCGGTGGAGGTCGTCATGCGGTCGTCCGATGGCACATCAGTTGCGCAGGGGCTTGCCGGTGTTCAGCATGCCCAGGATGCGCTCCTGCGTCTTGGGGTGCTGGATGAGCGCGCAGAAAGCCTTGCGCTCCAGCGCCATCAGGTATTCCTCGCTCACCAGCGTGCCGGCATCCACGTCGCCGCCGCACACGATCTCGGCGATCAGGGTGGCGATGTGCTGGTCGTGGTCGCTGATGAAGCCGCCGTCGCGCATGTTCACCAGCGAGCCGCGGATGGTGGCGATGCCGCTGCGGCCGGCCACGGGGAACAGGCGCTTGTTAGGGGCGCGCCAACCGCTGGCCGCCATCGCCTTGGCTTCGTTCAAGGCGACGAACAGCACCTCGTCCTTGTGCGGCACGACGATGTCGCTGTCCAGCAGGTAGCCGAGCTTCTTCGATTCCAGCGCGCTGGTGCCCACCTTGGCCATGGCCGCGGCGGTGAAGCCTTCGGTCAGGAAGGGCAGCATGTCCTTGCCCGTGGAGGCGGCGGCGTTCTCGGCCGCACGGCGCGCGATGTAGGTCAGGCCGCCAGCGCCCGGCACCAGGCCCACGCCCACTTCGACGAGGCCGATGTAGCTTTCCATGTGCGCCACGCGGCGGGCCGAATACACGGCCAGCTCGCAGCCGCCACCCAGTGCCATGCCGTGGATGGCGGACACCACCGGCACCTGCGCGTAGCGCAGGCGCAGCATGAGGTTCTGCAGCTCTTGCTCGACGCTCTCGATGGCCGAGATGCCGGCCACGACGAAGGCCGGCATGGTGGCGGCCAGATCGGCGCCCACGCTGAACGGCGCGTCGCCGGACCAGATCACCAGGCCGTCGTATTCGCGCTCGGCGATATCGATGGCTTCGACGAGGCCCTCCATCACGTCGGGGCTGATCGCATGCATCTTGCTCTGGATGCTGGCGATCAGGATCCGGCGACCGGAGGGGCCTCCATCCTTGTCCAGCGTCCAGGTGCGCAGCGCATCGGACTCGGACACCGTGGTGCCGGCCGTGCGCCAGTCGGGCAGCGCCTCGCCCAGCAGCTTCTCCGGGAAGTGCTGGCGCTCGTACACGGGCAGCTGGCGGCGCGGCACGAACTTGGCGCGCGAAGCGCTCCACGATCCTTCGGCCGTGTGCACGCCGCCGGCCTCGGCCACCGGGCCCTTGAACACCCAGTCGGGCAGCGGCGCCTTGCTGAGCGCCTTGCCGGCGTCGATGTCCTCCTGGATCATCTTCGCCACCTCCAGCCAGCCGGCTTCCTGCCACAGCTCGAAGGGGCCCTGCTTCATGCCGAAGCCCCATCGCATGGCCTGGTCCACGTCGCGCGCGTTGTCGGCGATGGTGCCCAGATGCACGGCAGCGTAATGGAAGCTGTTGCGCAGGATGGCCCAGAGGAACCGGCCCTGCGCCCCCTCGGCATGGCGCAGCAGCTTCAGGCGCTCGCCGGCGGGCTTCTTCAGCATGCGGGCATACACCTCGTCGGCCTTCTGGCCACCCGGCACGTACTCGCCGCTTTCCAGGTCGAAGCGCAGGATGTCGCGGCCCACCTTCTTGTAGAAGCCCGCCTTGGCCTTCTGGCCCAGGTTCTTCATCTCGATGAGTTTGTTCAGCACCTCGGGCGTGCCGAAGCTGCCGTAGAACGGATCAAACTGCGCAGTCCCTTTGGTAGCGTCTTCGCTCAGGTTGTCCTGCAGCGTCTTGATGACGTGGGCCATGGTGTCCAGGCCCACCACATCGGCGGTGCGGAAGGTGCCGCTGCTGGCGCGGCCCAGCTTCTTGCCCGTGAGGTCGTCCACCACGTCGTAGGTCAGGCCGAAGTTCTCCACTTCCTTCATCGTCGCCAGCATGCCGGCGATGCCGACGCGATTGGCGATGAAGTTGGGCGTGTCGTGCGCGCGCACCACGCCCTTGCCGAGGCCGCTGGTCACGAAGGCTTCCAGCTGGTCGAGCACCTCGGGCCGGGTCGTCGGCGTGTCGATCAGTTCCACCAGCGTCATGTAGCGCGGCGGGTTGAAGAAGTGGATGCCGCAAAAGCGCGGCTTGATGGCGTCGGGCAGCGCCTCGCTCAGGCGCGTGATCGACAGGCCGGAGGTGTTCGAGGCCACGATGGCGCCGGGTGCGACGAAGGGCGCGATCTTCTTGTAGAGATCGAGCTTCCAGTCCATGCGCTCGGCGATCGCCTCGATGATGAGATCGCACCCGCGCAGCTGCTCCAGGTGCTCTTCATAATTGGCCTGGCCGATCAGCGCGGCATCTTCCGCCACGCCCAGCGGCGCGGGCTTGAGCTTCTTGAGCCCCTCGATGGCCTTGGTGACGATGCCGTTCTTCGGGCCTTCCTTGGCGGGCAGGTCGAACAGGACGACCGGCACCTTCACGTTGGCGAGGTGGGCGGCGATCTGCGCACCCATCACGCCCGCGCCGAGCACGGCGACTTTCTTCACTTGGAATCGGGACATGGTTGGTTTCTTTGGAATGGGTTACTGCATGCGCTGCCAGACCTGCGTGCGCCAGAACGGGCCGAGGTAGCCGCGCACCTCCAGCTTGGCGCCGCCGTCGATGGGCGTGAAGCTGGCGCGGTATTCCTTGCCGTTTTCGGGGTCGAGGATCTTGCCGCCCTCCCACACGTCCTTGCCTTCGGCCTTCTTGCCGCCCCGGATGATCTCCAGGCCGGCGATGGGCTGGCCCTTGCGGTCGTCCTGGCATTCGACGCAGACCGCATCGGCGGGCGTGTCCTTCTTCAGCGACTTCTCGATGCGGCCGGTGAGCGCGCCGCCCGTTTCGGCGATGCGGATCTCGGCCTTGGCCTCGCCCGTCTTGTCGTCGATGCTGCGCCACCCGCCCACGGGCGACATCTGGGCCCACGCGGGGGCGGCCATGGCCACACACAACATCGTTGCTAGCGCTTTATTCATAACGGCTCCAGTGCAAAAAAAAGGCGGGGAAGGGGGCGGCCGGTGCGGTCAGGCCAACGCGGCGTCGGTGTCCATCAGCGGCTTGGCGCCGGCACGCGCGGTGCGCATCAGCGTGGCCGTTTCGGGGAACAGCTTGGCGAAGTAAAAACGCGCCGTCTGCAGCTTGGCGACATAGAACGGGTCGGTGTTGCCGTTGGCGATCTCGCGCAGCGCCACCTGGGCCATGCGGGCGAACAGGTAGCCGAACACCAGGTGGCCGGCCACGCGCAGGTAGTCCACGGCGGCGGCGCCCACTTCGTCGGGGTTCTGGAAGCCCTTGAAGCCGATCTCGGTGGTGAACTTGGTCATCTGCTCGCCCAGGTAGGCGATGGGATTGATGAACTCGGCCATCTTCTCGTTCACGCCCTCTTCCTGCACCAGCTGGCCCACCAGCTTGCCGAACTTCTTGAGCGTGGCGCCGTTGTTGCCCAGCACCTTGCGGCCCAGCAGGTCCAGCG
>NZ_BAAJYR010000050.1:0-20296 GCF_057546605.1 Acidovorax sp. KPB24-03
CACCCCGACAGCCCCCGAGGTGCGGGCCCTCATAGACGAGGTCTACGGGCTCATGACGGCGCGCCAGCCGGGCGCGGGCCGCCCGGCCGCCGAGCCGTCCCGCAGGCCCCTGGCCGACCAGTTGCCGGCTGCCGATGTCGGGCGGATGGAAGGGCTGCTCGAGCGGCTGTCCGAGGCGCCCTTCGACGGCCGGGCCGACCTGCCGCGCATGGCCGAAGACGCAGAACTGGCCGATGACGAACTGCTGGCTCTGGCCCAGGCGCTGGCCCTGCTGGGGTTTGCGCAGCTGGCCGACGGCGACCTGCACCTGACCGCGCTGGGCCAGCGCTACGTGCAGGCGCCCAACACCGTGCGGCAGACCCTGTTCGGCCAGCAACTGCTCGCGCATGTTCCGCTGGCGGCCCACATGCGCCACAGCCTGGAGCAAGACCCTGCGGGCGAGCTGCCGGAAAAGCCGTTCCTGCGCCTGCTGCACGAAAGCCTGGACGAGGCCCAGGCCGAACAGGTGCTGCGCACGGTCATCGAATGGGGCCGCTATGGCGAAGTGTTCGAATACGATTTCCACACCGGACTGATCCACCTGCCCGATGGCGATGCCAGCCAGGCCGCGCCAAAAGCCACGCCCTAGAATCGGCAGTTTTCGCCGTTGACCTTCCTTCTTCTTTCCCCCTTACCCGCCGAGACCCACTGCCATGCCCGTGAACCTGATTGCGCCGAATCCCGCTGACCTGCATCCCGTGCCCGGCGTGCGCCTGGGCGTGGCCATGGCCGGGGTGCGCAAGGCCAATCGCCGCGACCTCACGGTGCTGCTGATCGACGAAGGCGCGACCGTGGCCGGCGTGTTCACGCAGAACCGCTTCTGCGCGGCCCCCGTGCAGGTCTGCCGCGAGCACCTGGCGGGTGGCCAGGCCATCCGCGCCATCGTGGTCAATACCGGCAATGCCAATGCGGGCACGGGTGCCGAGGGCCTGGCACGCGCACGGTCCACCTGCCAGGCTGCGGCCGGCTTGCTGGGCCTGTCGCCTTCGCAGGTGCTGCCGTTTTCCACCGGGGTGATCATGGAGCCGCTGCCCGTCGACCGCATCGAAGCCGGCCTGCCCGCTGCCATTGCGGACGCGCAGCCCGGCCATTGGGCGCAGGCGGCCGAAGGCATCATGACCACCGATACGCTGCCCAAGGCCTTCAGCCGGCAGGTGCAGATCGGCGGCGCCACCGTGACGGTGACGGGCATCAGCAAGGGCGCGGGCATGATCCGTCCCAACATGGCCACCATGCTGGGCTTTCTGGCCACGGATGCGCGCATCGAACCCGCACTGCTGCAGCCGTTGCTGCGCGAACTGGCCGACCGTTCGTTCAACCGGGTGACGATCGACGGCGACACCTCCACCAACGATTCGTTCGTGGCCATCGCCACCCAGCAGGCCGCGCATGCGCCCATCGTGTCGCTGGACAGCGCCGAGGGCCAGGCGCTCAAGGCCGCGATGCTGGACGTCGCGCAGAAGCTGGCACAGGCCATCGTTCGCGACGGCGAGGGCGCCACGAAGTTCATCACCGTCCGCGTCGAGGGCGGCAAGACGGCGGAAGAATGCCAGCTGGTGGCGTACGCCATCGCGCATTCGCCGCTCGTCAAGACGGCCTTCTTCGCCAGCGACCCCAACCTGGGCCGCATCCTGGCGGCGGTGGGCTATGCCGGCGTCGCCGATCTCGACCAGACCCTCATCGAGCTGCACCTGGACGATGTGCATGTGGTGACGAAGGGCGGGCGCAACCCCAGCTACCGCGAGGAAGACGGCCAGCGCGTGATGAAGCAAAGCGAGATCACCGTGCGCGTGGGCCTGGGCCGTGGCGATGCCGCGGAAACAGTGTGGACCTGCGATTTCAGCCACGAGTACGTGACGATCAACGCCGACTACCGTTCCTGAATCCGGGCCCCCTGCAGCGCTTATGACCGCCACCTTCGAACACCTGATGCTCCGTGCGGAGCAATTGATCTCCCGCATCGAATCGGTATTGCCCCAGGCCCTGACCGCACCGGATTGGTCCCGTGCCATCGCGTGGCGCTATCGCAAGCGCAGCGGCGGCCATGGTGCGCTGGAGCCCGTGCGCCATGTGGGGGAGATGCGCCTGGACGATCTGAAGGAAATCGACGCCCAGAAAGAAAAGATCCAGCGCAACACCCAGCAGTTCGTGGAAGGCCGGCCGGCCAACAACGTGCTGCTGACGGGCGCCCGCGGGACGGGCAAGTCCTCCCTCATCAAGGCGTGTCTCAATACCTATGCGCCTCAGGGGCTGCGCCTGATCGAGGTGGACAAGGCCGATCTGACGGACCTGCCCGACATCGTGGAGATCGTGGCGGATCGGCCCGAGAAATTCATCGTCTACTGCGATGACCTGAGCTTTGAAGAGGGCGAGCCGGGGTACAAGGCGCTGAAGTCGATTCTTGACGGATCGGTGGCGGCTTCCACGCCCAACGTGCTGGTGTATGCCACCAGCAACCGCCGCCACCTGCTGCCCGAGTACCACAAGGAAAACCTGTCCTATACCCACACGGAAGATGGCGAGGTGCACCCGGGCGAGGTGGTGGAAGAAAAGATCTCGCTGTCCGAACGGTTCGGCCTGTGGGTCAGCTTCTACCCTTTCAGCCAGGACGAATACCTGGCCATCGTGGCGCAGTGGCTTTCCTTCCTGGGTGTCGCGGATGCGGAGATTGCCGCAGCGCGCCCCCAGGCGCTGGTCTGGGCACTGGAGCGCGGATCGCGCAGCGGCCGGGTCGCCTACCAGTTCGCGCGGGACTATGCGGGGCGCCAGCATGGCTGATCCCGTGGCCCCTGTCGACGCCAGAACGCACACCGACGTGGCGGTCGGCATCCTGCTGCGTGCGGATGGCGCCATGCTGCTGTCCACCCGGCCCGCGGGCAAGCCTTACGCCGGGTACTGGGAGTTCCCTGGCGGCAAGCTGGAGGCCGGGGAGACCGTGGAAGAGGCCTTGCGGCGCGAGTTGATCGAGGAGCTGGGCGTCACCATCGGTGCGGCATCCGTCTGGAAGGTGACGGAGCACGACTATCCCCACGCGCTGGTTCGCTTGCACTGGTGCAAGGTCTGGGAATGGCAGGGCGACTTCGAAATGCGCGAGGGCCAGACCATGGCCTGGCAGCAGTGGCCCCTGCAGGTCTCGCCCGTACTGCCGGGCGCTTATCCCGTACTGGAGTGGCTGGCCCAGGAGCGGGGAGCAACCTTTGACCCTTCCACGATCAATCAGCTATAAAAATAATAGCTAAACGCCCTAGAAAAATATGCCCTGGGGGCTATTTTTCCCAGGCGCCCGGCGGAATGTGCGGAAGCCCGTCGCCCAGGTCGGGGTCTTGGGTCGGCGGTTCGGTAGGCACGCGGAATTCTTCGCTCGCCCAGGCCCCCAGGTCGATCTGCTTGCAGCGTTCGCTGCAAAACGGTCGGAAGGGATTGCTGGGACCGTAGAGGCTTTCGCCACGGCAGGCCGGGCACGTCACGTACTTGGCGTTGGAGGGGGCCGGCGAACGCGGCTGAGAACGGCTCATGGTCAACGGGCGCTCAGGCGCACAAGGTCAGTTCGAACGCGGCATCTTCGTTGGCGGCATGCAGCTTGCCGTCGTCATGCTGGCGCATCAGCCGCACGGAGACGATCAGGCGGTTGCCGCTGATCTCCGGGATCAGGTCCAGGGAAGGATCGATGCGAAGGCGCAGCAGTTGGAAGGTGCGGCCCTGGGGCAGGGTCTGCTGGAACTGCCCATGGTCCGCGGCCACCTTCTGGGGCACGCCCGAATCACGCAGCAGCTTCAGGAGGACGTACAACGACTCCGCCAGGGGGGCGAGGGTGGTCGCCCAGGCTTCCAGATCCTGCTGGCGCTGCTGGGGGGCATGGTGCTGCCAGGCGTAGTAGGCCGGCAGATCGAAGCCGCAGGTTCCCCCGGGAATGCCCACCCGGCTGCGGATGCTCATCAGCCAGTCGTTTTCTGCCAGGGCCTGGCCTGCCTTGCCCGTCTGCGCATTCAACCCGGCAAAGCACCGATCGAGCTGCGCGATGATGCCGTCCAGAACCGCTTCGGAAATCGAAGGGTTGCCCCGGTAGCCATCCAGCTGGTGCTTCTGCTTTTCCAGATCCTTGAGCACATCCGACTTGAGATCGGCGCGCGCCGCGACATCCATGATTTCGAAGACCGTCACCAGTGCGTAGTGGTGATCCAGAGGATGCTGGCGCGGAATCAACTCACCCAGGCGGCGAAACAGCTGCTCCAGCCGCAGGTAGGTTCTCAGTCGTTCGTTGAAGGGATATTCGTAAAGGATCACGCTGCAGGGTTCCTGGGGGCACACGGCTGGCGCTGCCAGCTTCGCGCGTCCGATATGCCGGGCATCATAGCCCGAACCGCTGGGCGATCTGAAGGACGTCAGCTCGCAACCCTTGCAGCGAGATTCCGTCGTTGTAGACCACCATGTCCGCTGCCGCCCGCCGGATCGCCCGGGGGGCTTGGGACGCCATGATGCCTTCGATCGTCTCGCGCGTCAGGGCGCTGCGCTGCTGCACCCGGAGGATCTGGGTTTCGGGGGTGCAGTCCACCACGAGAATCTGGTCCAGCTGCTGCGCCCAGCGGGCAGACTCGACCAGCAGCGGGATGTCGAAGACGATCAGGGCCGCACCGCTTTGCACGGCGCGCGAAGCGGCTTCCTGCGTTGCCAGGGCCACCAGCGGGTGGACGATGTGCTCCAGGCGCTGACGCGCCGCCGGGTCCGTGAACACGCGTTCCCGCATGCGGTCGCGGTCCATCGCGCCGTGCGCATCGATCAAGGCGTCGCCGAACGCGTCGCGGATGGGGCCGATGGCGGCCCCCCCTGGGGCCGTCACCTGGCGCGAAAGCCGATCGGCGTCGATGAGCGCAGCACCCTGGTCCGCCAGCATTTGGCCCACCGTGCTTTTCCCGCTGCCGATGCCGCCGGTCAAACCCAGGCGCAGAGCGGGCCGCGATTCGGTCGCCATGGGCTCAAAGCCCCAGGCTGCGCAGTAGCCCTTGCAGGATCGTTTCCGGCCCGAACACCATGGCTGCGAGTCCCGAGCCGACCAGGAACGGACCGAAAGGAACGTATCCGCCTTCGCGCAACTGGCTGGCGAATTTCATGCCGATGCCAATGAACGCTCCGATGACGGACGCAATGAGAATGATGGGCACCAGCGCCGGCCAGCCGAACCAGGCCCCGAGTGCTGCGAAGAGCTTGAAGTCGCCATGGCCCATGCCTTCCTTGCCTGTCGCGAGCTTGAAGGCCCAATACACCGTCCACAGGGACAGGTAGCCTCCAACGGCCCCCATGACCGCGCTGAACAGCGGCACGGCGGTCCACTGCAGCGCAGAGGCGATGAGGCCCGCCCAGAGCAAGGGCAGCGTGATGTCATCGGGCAGCAGCGTGGTGTCCCAGTCGATGAACGCCAGAGCGATCAGCGCGGCGGCGAATCCGCACCACGCCACTGCGGTGAGCGTCGTGCCCCAATGCCAGCCGCAAAAGAAGAAAAGGCCGCCCGTGGCCAGTTCGACCAGGGGATATCTGGGACTGATCCGCACTTTGCAGGCGGAGCATCGTCCGCGAAGCCACAGATAGCTCAGGACCGGGATGTTTTCATACCACTGCACCGCATGCCCGCAGGCAGGGCACCGCGACGCCGGCGTCCAGAGATTGAAGGGTTCCACCGGCGCCATTTCGGCCTGCCTGGACGCCGCATCCTTGTTCGCTATGGCGGCAAAGTCAGCGCATTCTGCGGCCCATTGCCGCTCCATCATCTTCGGCAAGCGATGGATCACGACATTCAGGAAGCTACCGATCAGCAGACCCAAAATGCCGAGTACCGAAGCGTCTCCCCAAGGTCCCAGTTCCATCAGACGACTTGGCCCAGTTTGAAGATCGGCAGATACATCGAAACCACGATGCCCCCAATGATGGTGCCCAGGAACACGATGATGATGGGCTCCATCAGGCTGGACAGCCCCGCGACCATTTCATCCACTTCCGCCTCGTAGAAGTCGGCGGCTTTGCCCAGCATGTGGTCGATGGAGCCGGATTCTTCGCCAATGGCGCACATCTGGATCACCATGGAAGGGAACACGTTGGCGTTGCCCATGGCAGCCGTCAAGCTCGTCCCGGTCGAGACTTCCTGCTGGATTCTTTCCGTCGCGAGGGCATACACGGAATTGCCGGAGGCGCCGCCCACCGAATCCAAGGCTTCAACCAGGGGAACCCCTGCGGCGAACATGGTGGACAGCGTCCGGGTCCAGCGAGCAACACATGATTTATCGATCAAGGACCCGAACACCGGAAGCCGCAGCAACAGACGGTCCATGAACATCTGTACTTTTTCGCTGCGGCGCCAGGCCTGCATGAAGAAATAAAATCCGCCCCCCAATACGCCAAAAATCAGCCACCACCATTTGACGAAGACCTCGCTCATGGCCATCACGAGGAGCGTAGGTGCCGGCAGTTCAGCGCCAAAGGAGGTAAATACTTCCTTGAATGCGGGGATCACAAAGATCATGATCACCGTGACCACGACGAATGCAACGATCACCACCGAAATGGGGTACATCAATGCCGATTTGATCTTCGATTTGATGGCCTCGGTCTTTTCCATGTACATGGCAAGACGGTCCAGCAGCGCCTCCAAGATACCCGCGGCCTCGCCGGCTTCGACGAGGTTGCAATAAAGGCTGTCGAAGTACATCGGGTACTTGCGGAATGCCGCATTCAGCGACGTCCCGGTTTCCACGTCACTTCGAATGTCGTTGAGCAATTTCGTGACGCTGGCATTGGTATTGCCCCGGCCCACAATATCGAAGGATTGCAAGAGTGGCACGCCAGCCTTCATCATGGTGGCCATCTGGCGCGTGAACAATGCGATGTCTTTGGGCTTGATCTTCTTGCCCGAACGCATGCGCCGCTTCTTGATCTTGGTAGGCAGCACACCCTGTCTGCGCAAGGTCGCCTGGACCTGGTTTTCACCTACGGCGCGCACTTCCCCGCGGACAATCTTTCCACTGCGATCCTTGCCCTCCCATTCAAAGACGAAGTCCTTGATATCCCTCGATGCGGCGGTTGCCATAATGATCCTCGCGATTGGCGCTATTCGTTGGTGACAGCCAGCACCTCTTCGAGAGAGGTCAGCCCCATCTTGGCTTTATGAAGGCCTGCTTCGCGCAAGGAGCGAACCCCCTCGGCCTTGGCCTGCTTGGCGATTTCCAAGGCGCTTCCATCGCGCAAAATAATGCGTTGAATTTCTTCGGAAATCGGCATGACCTGGTAAATGCCCAGCCGCCCCTTGTAGCCATTGTTGCAAGCGGAACAACCGACCGGACGATAGGTCACCCAGGTGCCATCGATTTCATCCTCTTTATAGCCTGCCTCGAGCAGGGTTTCATGTGGAATATCGGCGGGTGCTTTGCAGACCGGGCACAAACGGCGAGCCAGGCGCTGGGCTGTTATCAGAATGACGCTGGACGCAATGTTGAATGGCGCAATTCCCATATTGCGCATCCGGGTGAGCGTGGTCGGAGCATCGTTGGTGTGGAGGGTGGACAGCACCAAGTGGCCCGTCTGTGCCGCCTTGATGGAAATATCCGCCGTTTCAAGATCGCGAATTTCGCCGACCATGATGATGTCGGGATCCTGGCGCAGAAACGACTTGAGTGCGGTGGCGAACGTCAGCCCCGCTTTTTCATTGACGTTCACCTGATTGACACCAGGCAAATTGATTTCCGAGGGGTCCTCCGCGGTCGCGATGTTGACGCCTGCCTTGTTCAGCAAGTTCAGGCAGGTATACAAGGAGACGGTTTTCCCTGAACCCGTTGGCCCGGTCACCAAAATCATGCCGTAAGGCCGGCCGATGGCATGCATCAGCCGTTCCTTTTCTTCCGGCTCATAACCCAGCGCATCGATGCCCAGCTTGGCGCTGCTGGGATCCAAAATCCGGATCACGATCTTTTCGCCAAAGAGCGTAGGCAGCGTGCTCACCCGAAAGTCGATGACCCGGTCCGGGCCGACTTTGAGCTTCATGCGGCCATCTTGTGGGACACGCTTTTCCGAAATGTCCAGTCTGGAAATGACCTTGATTCGGGACGCCAGCTTGTCCTTGATGGCAATGGGGGGCGAAGCAATTTCGCGCAATTCGCCATCGATGCGAAAACGCACCCGGTACTGGTGCTCGTAAGGTTCGAAATGCAAATCGGAAGCGCGCATGTTGAACGCGTCCAAAAGCATTTTGTGAAGGAACTTGACGATCGGCGCGTCTTCAACGTCGTTGGCGCTGTCGGAGTTTTCGGGAGCTTCTTCGACCTTGACATCGTCGAATTCGAAATCTCCCCCGCCCGACAGGCTTTCCATCGACTCGCTGACCGACTTGGTATTGGCCTCGATCAGCTTGATGAGCTTGTCGTATTCCGCAATGATCCAGTCCACCCCCATCTGGGTCGTGAATTTGATCTTTTCCGCTGCCTCTTGGTCGGTAGGGTCTGCGGTGGCCACGATCAGCCGGTTGTTGCGCTTGCTCAGTGCCACGACACGATAGGCGAGGCAGATCTTCGGATCCAGGAGATCTTTGGGAATCCGAAGGGGATCGATGGCTTCCAGATCCAGCAAGGGCGCACCGAATACGGCAGAAACCGTGTGCGCCAGATCGGCAGAGGAAACAGCCCCCGACCCGGTCAACTCGGCAATGAAGCTTGTTTTGCCAACCTGTGACTTGCGAAAAATATCTTCGGCTGATTTTTGACTCAGCTTGCCGGCTGACATCAATGCCCGGCCTAGACCTGGCAGGGCAATTGCGGCGCCTTCTTTGGGTGCGGTATCAACGGCCATGTAACCAGCAGAATCAATGTGGATGGAAAGGAAACCATCCTAACATCGTGCGGATGTTCGGGCCATGGGATGAACGGGATAGAGTGCGGCGAAACCACGAAGGTGTAACAACGTGGTCGGGGTGAGAGGATTCGAACCTCCGGCCTCTACGTCCCGAACGTAGCGCTCTACCAGGCTAAGCTACACCCCGATGTGTTGTTTTCAAGGCAATTACAGACGCCGCTGCAGTAATTGCGAGGCCAATTCTAGCAAACCTTCCGTATAGCGATTGGAGGGTAACTGCCTCGCAGCATCGATTGCCTGCTGTGCTTGGGCTGCAGCGGCAAGTCGGGTTGCCTCCAGGGCCCCCGTGCTTTTCACAATTTGCACGATGGCTGGAAGTTCTTCCACCGCGCCGGTCTGTATGGCGTTTTCTATCAGGCGCCGCTGCTCCTGGGTGCCGCGCTGCATGGCAATGATCAAAGGAAGAGTGACTTTGCCTTCTCGTAGATCATCTCCCAGGTTTTTACCCATCTCCGAAGAGTCGCCGTCGTAGTCGAGCACATCGTCAATCACCTGGAAAGCAGTGCCGAGCGCCTGACCGTAATCTGCGCAGGCTTTCTCCAGATCTGGTGAACTGCGAGCCAGAATCGCTGCCAGCCGGGCACTGGCTTCGAAGAGTTTGGCCGTCTTCGACCGGATGACCTCCAGATAGCCTTGCTCGTCCAGCGAGGCGTCATGGGTGTTCATGAGCTGCTGCACTTCCCCTTCGGCGATGACATTGGTGGCCTCTGAAAGAATCTGCATCACGCGCATGTCATCCGCATCGACCATCATCTGGAAGGCTCGCGAGTGCAGGAAATCGCCGACCAGCACGCTTGCCGGATTGCCGAAGTTCTCGTTGGCTGTCGGGCGCCCTCGCCGCAGCGTGGACTCATCCACCACATCATCGTGCAGCAAGGTCGCGGTATGGATGAACTCCACCACCGCTGCAAGATTGAAGCGCTGAAGCCCCTTGTAACCGAGCGCGCCGCACATCAGCAAAAGCAAGGCTGGACGCAGGCGCTTGCCACCTGCGGAAATGATGTAGCGGGCAATGTCTCCCACAAGAGAGACTGACGAATTCAGCCGGGCGGCAATGACTTTGTCCACCTCGTGCATGTCGTCGGCGATCAAGGCGAGGGTTGCTGAGGTGCTGGAGGTGGTGGTGGACAAGATGAGCGTGTGCAGCGACGAAAAATGGATTATAGGAATCGCTTCGTACCGACTCGGGCGCTCCTGGCTTGCCCGCCGCAAAAGACGACTTTTCCGATTGCCGCCTGGTCGGATGTGGTTGGCTGGCTAAAAAATTTGCCTCGTGCTATATTCGCCGGCTCTGCGGAAATTCGTCCGCAGAACTCCATTCAAAGAGGTTCACATGTACGCGGTCATAAAAACCGGCGGCAAGCAGTATCGCGTTGCTTCCGGCGAAAAAATTAAAGTAGAACAGATTGCTGCGGACGTAGGCCAGGAAATTGTGATCGACCAGGTTCTGGCCGTCGGAAACGGCGCTGAAATCAAGGTTGGCACCCCCCTGGTGTCCGGCGCAACCGTCACGGCAACCGTCGTGGCGCACGGCAAGCACGACAAAGTGCACATCTTCAAGATGCGCCGTCGCAAGCACTATCAGAAACGCCAAGGCCATCGCCAGCAGTTCACCGAACTGCAAATCGGTGCGATCGCCGGTTAAAAGGAGCTGATGTCATGGCACAGAAAAAAAGGCGGCGGCTCTACGCGAAACGGGCGCGATTCCAAGCCCAAGATGCTCGGTGTGAAGGCTTTCGGCGGCGAATTGATCAGCGCGGGCTCGATCATCGTTCGCCAGCGCGGTACGCGTTTCCACCCCGGCACGAACGTCGGTGTGGGCAAGGACCACACGCTGTTCGCACTGGTTGATGGCCACGTGTCCTTCGGCACCAAGGGCGCACTGTCCAAGCACACCGTCAATGTGACGCCGGCCTGACGCCTGCCACTTGATGCTTTCGAAGCCCCGACCTGTCGGGGCTTTGTCGTTTTGGAAGTGTTGGCTGCCGGGTGACTCGGCATCGCGTCGCTTTCCGAACCCTGTTTTGTAAACTGGATCCCCATGAAGTTCGTCGACGAAGCCTTTATCGACATTGCTGCCGGCGACGGCGGCAATGGTTGTGTGTCGTTCCGGCACGAGAAGTACAAGGAGTTCGGCGGTCCCAATGGGGGCGACGGCGGCCGGGGCGGGCATGTCTTTGCCGTGGCCGACCCGAATTTAAATACGCTCGTGGACTTCCGCTATTCCCGCCGCCACGAGGCCAAGCGTGGTGAGCACGGCATGGGCTCCGACATGTTCGGTGCCGCTGGCGATGACATCACGTTGAAGATGCCGGTGGGCACCATCATCACCGATGCCGAGACGGGTGAAGTGCTGTATGAACTGTTGGTGCCGGGCGAGGTGGTCACCATCGCCAAGGGTGGCGATGGCGGTTTTGGCAACATGCGGTTCAAAAGCGCCATCAACCGTGCGCCGCGCCAGAAAACACCAGGATGGCCTGGCGAGAAGAAAAATCTCAAGCTGGAGTTGAAGGTGCTTGCCGATGTCGGCCTGCTGGGCATGCCCAACGCCGGCAAATCCACCTTGATCGCTGCCATTTCCAATGCGCGGCCCAAGATCGCCGACTACCCCTTCACGACGTTGCACCCCAATCTGGGCGTGGTTCGGGTGGGGCCGGAGCAGAGCTTCGTCGTCGCCGACATTCCTGGGTTGATCGAAGGTGCTTCCGAAGGGGCGGGGCTGGGGCATCAGTTCTTGCGCCATCTCCAGCGCACGCGTTTGCTGTTGCACGTGATCGATCTGGCGCCTTTCGATGACGCTGTCGATCCTGTCGCGCAAGCCAAGGCCATCGTGGGCGAGCTCAAGAAGTACGACTCGGGTCTCTATGACAAGCCGCGCTGGCTGGTGCTCAACAAGCTGGACATGGTTCCCAAGGAAGAGCGTGAAGCGCGCGTTCGGGATTTCGTAAAACGGTTCAAGTGGAAGGGCCCCGTTTTCGAGATTTCGGCTTTGACGCGCGAGGGTTGCGAGCCATTGATCCATGCCATTTACCGGCATGTGCAGGTTCAGCAAAAGGCTGAACAGACGCCGGAAGAGGTGGATCCACGTTTCGTGGGCGATCGACCCGAGTGATCCGTCTGCTTCGCTACTCCTGCTACTTATTCAATAGCGTTCATCGCTTGTTCATCCAGCGCTGACGCCAATACTGTCCATATGGTTTCCAGCATATTGCGCGACGCGCGCCGCATTGTCGTCAAAGTAGGGTCGAGTCTCGTGACCAACGAGGGCCGTGGCCTGGATGAGGCTGCCATCGGTGAATGGAGTCGCCAACTGGCGGCGCTGGCGCGCGGTGAATCGGGTGGGCGGCGCGAGGTGGTCATGGTGTCCAGCGGCGCGATTGCGGAGGGCATGAAGCGCCTGGGTTGGGCGACGCGTCCGCATGAGATCCATGAACTCCAGGCGGCTGCGGCGGTGGGCCAGATGGGGCTGGCGCAGATGTACGAGACCAAGTTGAGGGAACAAGGGCTGGGCAGCGCGCAAGTGCTTCTCACGCATGCCGATCTGGCGGATCGGGAGCGATATTTGAATGCCCGGTCCACGCTGCTCACCCTGCTGCGCCTGGGGGTGGTGCCTGTGATCAACGAGAACGATACCGTGGTCACGGATGAGATCAAGTTCGGCGACAACGATACGCTCGGTGCGTTGGTGGCCAATCTGGTGGAGGCCGATGCCTTGATCATCCTGACGGATCAAAAAGGGCTTTACACGGCAGATCCAAGGCGCAATCCGGACGCACAGTTCGTGCACGAAGCCCAGGCGGGCGATCTCGCCCTGGAGGCGATGGCGGGGGGCGTGGGCTCCAGCATCGGCCGGGGCGGCATGATCACGAAGATCATTGCCGCCAAGCGGGCCGCGGGCTCAGGTGCCTCCACTGTGATCGCTTGGGGCCGTGAGACCGATGTGCTCGTGCGCCTGACCCGGGGCGAAGCCATCGGAACGTTGCTGGTCGCGCAAACGCAGAAAAAGCAGGCACGTAAGCAGTGGATGGCGGACCATTTGCAGCTCCGTGGCGCCGTGACCGTGGACATGGGGGCGGCGGTCAAGCTGCGAACCGAGGGAAAAAGCCTTCTGCCGATCGGTATGACCGCCGTGGAGGGGGATTTTTCTCGTGGTGACGTCATCGCCGTGCGTGACGAAGCCGGTGTGGAAGTGGCCCGTGGGCTTGCCAACTACGCCAGTGCGGAGGCCCGTCTGCTGTGCCGCAAGCCGTCGGCGGAATTCGAACGGCTCTTGGGGTATGTCGCCGAGCCGGAAATGGTGCACCGCGACAACATGGTGCTGGCAAACGCCTGACTCAAAGGCATGGGCTTGCGGGCTGCCTTTTCCTTGCGGCAAAGGCAGCGGCGCGTCAAACCAATTTAGGCAGGAACTGCGAAGGCGAAAGTGGAATGCCCGCGCCCTGTTCCGAAGGGGGCGAGGTGGCTTTGCTCTTTTGGGGGTCGGGGTCGAAGCTGGCCCCCGGGGGCATTTCCATGCCAGGACTGACCAGCAGGGAGCCTGCCCGGTGCATGGGCATGCCGCTGGGCAAGCCTTCGCCTTCACGGGAGCGCATGCCGCTGCGCAGATAGCGATTGCGTTGCTCGTGGCGCGGCAGAAAGCGCGCCAACTCGGTCAGCGCCATTTCATACACGCCGCGCTTGAACTCCACCACCACATCGAGCGGCACCCAGTAATCGTTCCAACGCCAGGCGTCGAACTCGGGGTGGTTGGTGGCGCGCAGATTCAGGTCCCAGTCATGGCCCAGCAACTGCAGCAGATACCAGATTTGCTTCTGGCCCTTGTAGTGTCCGCGCGCATCGCGGCGGATGTACCGGTCAGGCACCTCATAGCGCAACCAGTCCCTGGTGCGGGCAACCACGCGCACATGGCCCGGCTGCAATCCCACTTCTTCGTGCAGTTCGCGGTACATTGCCTGTTCGGGAGTTTCCCCCCTGTCGATGCCGCCCTGCGGGAACTGCCAGCTGTGGGTGCGGATCCGCTTGCCCCAGAACACCTGGTTTTTCTGGTTGAGCAGGATGATGCCGACGTTCGGCCGAAAGCCGTCCCGGTCAAGCATAATCTAACCCCAATTTTTTAAACTGTGACCATTATGCACGGCGCCTTGTGCGCAGCAAGCAGACCGGGCGCAATTGCATGAAATCCCCCCAATGAAAGCGTCCCAATTCTTTGTCTCCACCCTCAAGGAAGCCCCGGCCGATGCGGAAGTGGTCAGCCACAAGCTCATGACGCGGGCGGGCCTCATCAAGAAGCTGGGGGCGGGCATCTACAACTACATGCCCATGGGACTGCGCGTCATCCGCAAGGTGGAGGCCATCGTGCGGGAAGAAATGAACCGGGCCGGCGCCGTCGAGGTCGCCATGCCCGTGGTGCAGCCGGCAGAGTTCTGGCAAGAGACCGGCCGCTTCGACAAGATGGGCCCGGAACTGCTGCGCATCCAGGACCGGCATGGGCGCGATTTCGTGATCCAGCCCACGAGCGAAGAAGTGGTCACTGACATCGCCCGCCAGGAACTTCGCAGCTACAAGCAACTGCCCAAGAACCTGTACCAGATCCAGACCAAGTTCCGCGACGAGCGCCGCCCGCGTTTCGGGCTGATGCGGGGCCGCGAGTTCATCATGAAGGACGCCTACTCCTTTGACCGCGACCAGGAGGCCGCCAAGGCCAGCTATCAGGTGATGGCCCAGGCCTACCGCCGCATTTTCGACCGCTTCGGCCTGACCTACCGGGCCGTGGCCGCGGACAGCGGCGCGATCGGCGGCGACCTGAGCGAGGAATTCCAGGTGATTGCTGCCACGGGCGAGGACGCGATCGTCTACTGCCCCCAGAGCGACTACGCCGCGAACATGGAAAAGGCCGAGGCGCTGGCTCCGGCAGGCCCACGTCCTGCGGCAGCCCAGGCCCTGGCCAGGACGCCCACGCCGGGCAAGAGCACCTGCGCGGATGTGGCGCAACTGCTGGGCGTGGCGTTGCAGACCACCGTGAAGTCCCTGGTGCTCGCCACCGACGAGACCAACGAGGCCGGCGAGATCGTCAAGACGCAGGTCTGGCTGCTGCTGCTGCGCGGTGACCACGACATGAACGAGATCAAGGTGTCCAAGGTGCCGGGCCTGGCGGGTTTCCGTTTTGCCACCGTGGGCGAGATCGAAGACCACTTCGGCTGCAAGCCGGGTTACCTGGGCCCGCTGCAGTTGCAAAAGCCGGTGAAGCTGGTGGTGGACCGCGAAGTGGCCGTGATGGCCGATTGGATCTGCGGCGCCAACGCGATCGACTTCCACATGACGGGCGTGAACTGGGGGCGCGATCTGCCGGAGCCCGAGGTGGTGGCCGACCTGCGCAACGTCGTGGCGGGCGACCGCTCGCCGGACGGCCAGGGTGAACTCGCCATCGAGCGCGGTATCGAAGTCGGCCATGTGTTCTACCTCGGGACCAAGTACAGCAAAGCCATGAACGCCACCTTCCTGGGCGAGGATGGCAAGCCCGCATTCTTCGAGATGGGCTGCTACGGCATCGGCATCACCCGCCTGCCGGCCGCCGCCATCGAACAGAACCACGACGACCGCGGCATCATCTGGCCCGATGCCATCGCCCCCTTCACGGTGGTGGTGTGCCCGATCGGCATGGACCGCAGCGCGGAGGTCAAGGCCGCGGCCGAACAGCTCTACGGCGATCTGCTGGCGGCCGGCGTGGACGTGCTGCTGGATGACCGCGGCGAGCGCCCGGGCGCGATGTTCGCCGACTGGGAGCTGATCGGCGTGCCGCACCGCGTGGTGATCTCCGACCGTGGGCTCAAGGAAGGCCAGCTGGAATACCAGCACCGCCGCGATACCGCCGCGACCAAGGTCGCCACGGCCGACATCCTGGCGCACATCAAGGGCCGGCTGACACCATGAGCGCGATGAAAGGCGAGGCCGGGGCGGTTTCGCGCCGGGCCTGTCTGGTGTCCTTGTCCGCCGGGCCGGCGGCCTGGCTGGCGGCCCCCCAGGCCGCCCATGCCGGGGGGCAACTGGAAGAACCCCTGATCGACTCCGTGCGCACTGCCTTGAGTTCTGCGGTGCTCAATCAGGCGCCGCCCGAGCCCCAGTTCGGCACGACGGAAGCGCGGCTGCACTACCTGCGCTGGCTGGGAACCATGAGCGACCGGCTGCGCCGCCGCAAGCCGGATTGGGAGGTACGCCGGGATTTCCTGCAGACCGTCTGGTACGAGTCCAAGCGGGCAGGGCTCGATGTATCGCTGGTGCTCGGCCTGGTGCAGGTCGAAAGCGCATTCCGCAAGTTCGCCGTGTCCAGCGTGGGCGCGCGGGGCTACATGCAGGTGATGCCTTTCTGGACGCGGGTGATCGGCGACGGCGATCCGGGCAAGCTTTTTCATATGCAGACCAACCTGCGCTTCGGTTGCGTGATCCTGCGCCACTACCTCGATCGGGAGCGTGGCGATCTGTTCATGACGCTGGGCCGCTACAACGGCAGCCGCGGCCGGCCGCAGTACCCCGACGCGGTGTTCGCTGCGCAGCGCAACTGGGTGTTCCAGGACCGCATCACCACCGCAGCCGAGGGCCTCGCACCGGCCGGTGGATAGCCGCCCGGTCGGGCCTCCTGGGTGCCGCCGCCCTCAGATGGCGCTGGCCGCGGCGATGGGCACGCCGTTCGCATCCTGCAGCCGCGACACCATGATCTGGTCGATGCGGTAGCTGTCCACGTCCAGCACCTCGAACTTGTAGCCGCCCCAGTTCACGCTGTCGGTGCGCCGGGGCACGCGGCGCAGCATCACCATGAGGAAACCGGCCAGCGTTTCGTACTCTTCGGCGTGGGGCAGTTCGTCCAGGTTCAGTGCGCGCAGCACGTCTTCGACCGGGGTGACGCCGTCGATGAGCCAGGAGTTCTCGTCGCGGCGCACGATCTGCTCCTCGTCCGCCGGGCCCATGACGAGGTCGCCCATCACGGTGCTCATCACGTCGTTCAGGGTGACGACACCCACCACCAGGCTGTATTCGTTCACGATGACCGCAAAGTCTTCGTGCACCTGGCGAAACTGCTCCAGCACTTCGGACAGGGACAGCCGGTCCGGCACGATGAGCACCTTGCGCACCAGGCCCTCGTCGGCCAGCGAGATGGGCTGGTTGTTCAGCACGCGCTGGAAGAGGTCCTTGGCGTCCACATAGCCGACCACGTGGTCGATGTCGCCGTCGCACACGGGATAGGTCGAGAAGGGCTCTTCCGCGATGCGCGCTCGGATCACGGTATCGGGATCGTCGCGCAGGAAGTACGCGATGCGGTCGCGTTGCGACATGGCGCTGCCGACAGTGCGCGTGTCCAGCTCGAACACGTTCTCGATCACCTGCTGCTCCCGCGCGGCCAGCACGCCGGCGCGGGCACCGGCCTCCATCATGGCCAGGATGTCGTCGGAGGTGACCCGGTCGTCCCGCAGCGACGACAGCCCCAGCATGCGGAACAGCAGGTCCGCGCTGCGGCTGTAGAGCCAGACCACGGGCCGCAGCACGGTCATCAGCAGCTTCATCGGCGCCGACACGCGCAGGGCCAGGCGTTCGGGATTGGCCATGCCCAGCCGCTTGGGGAACAGGTCGGCCAGCAGGATGAACAGCGAGGTGATGATGGTGAACGACGCCAGGAAGCCCGCGGTCTCCGCGCGTGCGTTGCTCAGCCAGTAGGCGAACAGTTCGGTGAAATGGGGGCTGAGCGCGCCTTCGCCCACGATGCCGCCCAGGATGGCGACGGCGTTCTGGCCGACCTGCACCACGGTGAAATAGTCGCCGGGCTGCTCCTGCATGCGCATGACGCGGTCGGCGCGGGTGTCGCCTTCGTCGGCCATCTGGCGCAGGCGCAGGCGGCGCGAAGCCGCCAGGGAGATTTCCGCGATGGAGAAGAACGCGCTGGCCACGATGAGGAGGCCGATAACGAAGAGACTTTGGGACAGGGTCATGGGACGGCAGGCGCCGCCATGATCGTGCTGTGCGCCAGCGTGCCGAGTGTAGCCGCCCTGCCGCGCGCCTTCGCGCGCCGCACGCAGGGGATGCGAGCGAGCGGCGAGGGCGGCGGGGGGGCTACTTCACTGCAGGAAGCCGATGCGCGATTTGCCGGCTGCGCTGCGCGGCAGGTCGCCCACTTCGACCGCGCTGCGGTGCTGCAGGCGCGCGTTGCCGAAGCCCGTCATCAGGGCGCGGCGCATTTCGCGCGGGGGCATCTGCGCGAGCACGTCCAGCACGTCGGACTGCGGCTCGGGGTCGAGCATGCGGCCCCAGTCGTGGCCGTTGCGGATGCCCTGGTAGAGGTTGCGCGCAATGGCGCGGGCCTGCTCCGGCGTGGGCGCCTGCACCTCGAACACGTTCATGCGGTTGAGGATGGGGTCGGGGATGCCGCGCTCGTCGTTGGCGGTGGTGATCCAGATGACCTGGCTCGCGTCGATGGCGACCTCGGCGAACTCGTCGGTGAAGCTCTGCGCCGTGTCGTGCTCCAGCAGGCCGTAGAGCGCGCCCAGTGGGTCGTACTGCGCGTCGCTTGCGGCCTTGTCGATCTCGTCCACGACGATGACGGGGTTGGCGTATTCGCCTTCCACCAGCGCCTCGAACACCTTGCCGGGCCGCGCGCCCTTCCACTGCGAGGACGAGCCCGACAGCAGCCAGCCGGCGGTCATCGAACTCATGGGCACGAGGTTCATGCCGGTGCCGAGCAGCTCGGCCAGGTGCCGCGCGAAGTGGGTCTTGCCGATACCGGGCGGGCCCAGCAGCAGCATGGGCGTGACTTCTAGCCCGTCGCGGCTGTCCTGCGCCAGGGCCACGTGGCGCTTCACATCGTCGAGGACGTCGGTGAAGTTGGGCAACTGGTCATAGAGATGGGCCATGTCCGGCACGCCGGAAGGCTTGACCTGGAAGCGTTCGGGCCCGCGTTCCAGCATGCGTTCATACACCGCGCGCAGATTTTCGTATTCGCGCTGGCTGCCGCCGTCCTGCAGCCGCGTGAGCTTGCGCTCGACGTCGCAGGGGTGGAACACGTTGCGCAACTGGGCCACCGGCAGGCTCAGGGCCGGCGTTTGCGGAACAAGGCTTTGTGTCGTCATGGCGCGCTCCTGTGTGAGGAAGTCACGCACCCATTCAAGCACACAACATGCCCGGTCTCAATGGCGGAAAAACCCCGTCAACCCGCCCCTGTTGTTCCCATGCAAAAGGCCGCCCGGGGGCGGCCTTCGGTCGATGCAGCCGCCGGGGCTGCCGGCGTCATTCGCCCTGCGTGCCCAGCACCTGCTTGAGCTCGCCCGACTCGTACATCTCCATCATGATGTCCGAGCCGCCGATGAATTCGCCCTTCACGTAGAGCTGCGGGATGGTGGGCCAGCTGCTGTATTCCTTGATGCCCTGGCGGATCTCCGGGTCGTCCAGCACGTTCACCGTGGCCACGCTCTTGGGGTCCACGCCGCAGGCCTTCAGGAGCTGGATCGCGCGGCCCGAGAAGCCGCACATCGGAAAACTCGCGCTGCCCTTCATGAACAGCAGGATGTCGTTGGATTTGACGAGGGCGTCGATGCGTTGCTGGGTGTCGCTCATGGGTTGCTCCTGAAAGTGGCCGTGGATCGGCGGCAAGGCGTGATTATTTCACTGTCGGCGAAGGCCGGTGGGCGCCGCGGTGATCCGGGGCATGCCCTGGCGGCGGTGCGCAGGCTCCACATGGGGGCGCCGCGGGCGCTTTCCAGTGCCGGCGACCGGGGGATGGATCGCATCACGGCGCGGGCGGGCGGCGGCCGCCGGTGCAGCGCGCATGCCCGGCCAGATCGGTGCGGCTTTGCACCTCGGTGAAGCCGGCCTGGCGCAGCAGCGCCTGCACGGCCTCGGCCTGGTCCCAACCGTGCTCCAGCAGCAGCCAGCCGCCGGGCACCAGATGGGCCGGCGCCTGCACCGAAATGGTGCGGATGTCGTCCAGGCCGTCCGCGCCGCTGGCCAGTGCGTTCAAGGGCTCATGGACGAGCGCCGCCAGGTGCGGGTCGTCCGCTGCGATGTAGGGAGGGTTGGAGACGATGGCATCGAATCCCGCGCTGCCGCTCAGGCCCGCGAGCCAGTCGCCTTCGGCAAAGCGCACCGGCAGGCCCAGCCGCTCTGCATTGGCCCGGGCGACCTGCAAGGCCTGGGCGCTGGCATCGACCGCCAGCACCTGCGCGTCGGGCCGCTGGTGCTGCAAGGCAAGGGCGATGGCGCCGCTGCCGGTGCCCAGGTCGGCCACGCGCGGGGCGGCGATGGGCTGGAGCACCTGCAGCGCCCAGTCCACCAGGGTTTCGGTGTCCGGTCGCGGGTCCAGCACGCGGGCATCGACCTGCAGCGCCAG
>NZ_BAAJYR010000051.1:0-20279 GCF_057546605.1 Acidovorax sp. KPB24-03
CGGGTGCGCAGCACGTCGGGCAGGGCGTGCTGCGGCACCAGCGCGCGGTAGGCCAGGTGCCCCGTCACGCGGGGGCGCGCGTCCCCCAGCAGCGCGGCGCGCGTGCGGCTCCACAGGCCATCGGCGCCCACCAGCGCATCGCCCTCCACCTCCTTGCCGCGGCTGGTGCGCACGGTGACGACGCCCTCGGCATCGGAGAAATGGTCGATGGCGTGGGCCAGCGAGATCTGCGTGTCGGTGTACTTGGTGACGGCGGCGAGCAGCAGCCCGTGCAGGTCGGCGCGGTGGATGGTGGCGTAGGCCGCGCCGTAGCGCGCCACGGCCGTGGGCCCCAGGGGCAGCACGGCCAGTTCGGCGCCGCTCAGCGCGCTGCGCACCTGCAGACGCTCCGGGAACGCGGCCACCGACTGCAGCCGGTGCTGCAGGCCCCAGGCCTGCAGCCGGCGCACGACGTTGGGGCCGAGCTGCACGCCCGCGCCCACTTCGCTGAAGGCCTCGGCGCGCTCGTACAGGCGCACGTCCCATCCCGCCCGGGAGGCGCCCAGCGCCGCCGCGAGCCCGCCGATGCCGCCGCCGGCGACCAACACCTGTTGTTTCTGCATGCGGGCGATTGTGCCCGCGGCGGGGCTGGCACCCACACGTGGCAGATCAAGGAAGAAATGATCCCGCCCTTCCTCAGAGCGCGGGCCGCACCGCCCGCTCCAGCACCGTGGCGGGCGCCGGGCGCCCGAACAGGTAGCCCTGGAAGGCATGGCAGCCGTGGCGCTGCAGGAACTGCAGCTGGCCCGTGGTTTCGACGCCCTCGGCCACCACGTCCAGGTCCAGGCTGTGCGCCAGGGCAAGGATGGTGCGCACGATGGCCGCGTCGTTGGGGTCGGTCAGCACGTCGCGCACGAAGCCCTGGTCGATCTTGAGCTGGTCGATCGGCAGGCGCTTCAAGTAGCTGAGCGACGAGTAGCCGGTGCCGAAGTCGTCCAGCGAAAAGCCCACGCCGTGCGCGCGCAGCTTTTCCATGCGGGCGATCACGTCCTCCACGTCGGTGAGCAACAGGCTTTCCGTCAGTTCGATCTTGAACAGCCGCGGCTGCGCCCCGCTCTCGCGCAGCGCCTGCAGCACCTGATCGACGAAGTCGGGCTGGCGGAACTGGCGCACGCTCACGTTCACAGACAGCACCAGATGCGCCGTGGCCGCGCTGCGGGACCACGCCACGAGCTGCCGGCAGCCGTGCTCCAGCACCCACTGCCCCAGCGGCACGATGAGGCCGCTCTGCTCGGCCACCGGGATGAACTCGCCCGGCGACACCATGCCGCGCTGCGGATGCTGCCAGCGCACCAGCGCCTCGGCGCCGAGCATCTGGCCGCGCCGGTCCACGATGGGCTGGTAGTGCAGCATCAGCTCGCCCCCCCTGCAGCGCGCGGCGCAGCTCCGCTTCCAGGGCGGCCCGTGCACTGACGGCGGCCTGCATGCCGGGGTCGAAGAAGCGCACGGCGTTGCGGCCGGCCGCCTTGGCCTGGTACATGGCCATGTCGGCGTGCTTGAGCAGGTCGTCCACGCTGCCCGCGGATTCGCCGAAGAGCGTGAGCCCGATGCTCGGCGTGCTGTGGTGGCTGATGCCGTCCAGCAGGTACGGCAGGCTCAGGGCGTTGCCGATCTTGCGCGCCAGCAGCGAGGCATCGGCGCTGGCGGCCCAGGCCTCGGCGGGCAGCCCTTCGGCCAGCACCACGAACTCGTCGCCGCCGAAACGGGCCACGGTGTCGCTCTGGCGCACGCAGCCTTGCAGGCGCTGGGCGACCTGCACCAGCAGGCGGTCGCCCATGTCGTGGCCGAGCGTGTCGTTCAGGTCCTTGAAGTTGTCCAGGTCGATGAACAGCAGCACGCCGTGCCGCCCCGTGCGGCCGACGGACAGCGTGGCGCGGTAGAGCCGGTCGATCAGCAGCCGCCGGTTGGGCAGGCCGGTGAGCACGTCGAAGAACGCCAGCCGCTCGATCTCGGCCTCGACCTGCTTGCGGTCGGTGATGCTGCGGCCGACGCCCCGGTAGCCCTGGAACGCACCGGCCTCGTCGAACACGGGCACACCGCTGATCGACACCCAGTAGGCCGTGCCGTCCGATGCCAGCCGCTGCAGTTCGAGCTCCCGGAAGGGTTCGCGCGCATCGAGCAGCCGGCGGTGGGCCGCCCAATCCTCCTCGGTCATGTTGAGGGCGCCCAGCTCCCAGCGGGTGCGCCCCACGACTTCGCCGGGCTCCATGCCCACGGGGTTGCGCCCGCCCACGAAGTGGATGAACCGGAAGGACGCGTCCTGCTCCCAGTACCAGTCGGAGGAAAGGTCGCTCAGGCTGCGAAAGCGCGCCTCGCTCACCCGCAGTTCGGCCTGGGTGCGCACATGGTCGGTCACGTCGGTGAAGGTGCGCACCATGCCGCCATCGGGCAGTTGCGTGGTGTGCACTTCCAGCGTGCGGCCGTGGCGCGTGCGGCGCCAATACACCGCAGGAGATGGAAGGCCGCCAGCGCTTTGCACATAGGCCCGCGCCTGGGCATCGACCAGTTCCGCGCTTTCGCCGAAATCGCCGCGCGCTTGCTGCAGCTGCTTGAGCTCCATCAGCGTGGGCCGGGCATCGAGCAGTTCGCGCGGCAGCTCCAGCAACTCCAGCACCCGGTCGTTGTAGACGGTGATGCGGCCGTCGGGCCCCACGGTGTATAGGCCCTGGCTCATGCTGGCCAGCGTGGTCTGCAGCAGCGCGCGCTGCGAAGGGGGTTCGTCCGGCCACGGCAGCGCGGCCAAGGCGGCGGGCATCGGACCGTGCGGCGCATGCGCCTGCAGCAGCGCCGCCAGCCGCTGGGCGAGTTGCGGCAGATGCGCGCCGCCTTCGGCGCGCAGCACGTAATCCCCGGGCCCCAGGCGCAGGGCACGCGCGGCGAGCGCCTCCTGCGCTGGGTCCAGGCAGAGCACCAGGGGCTGGGTGCGCGCCTGGGCCGCCCAATCCGGCAAGGCGTTCGCACCGCGTTCCAGGTCCAGCACCAACGCCTGGCAGGCCTGCGGCACCGCGACCACGGGGGACCGCGCCAAGCCATCGCTACCGGCCGCGAATTCCGCGGGGGACACTTCCCAGTCGGGGCGGTGGCTCGCCAGCCAGTGCATCGCCGCGCGGGCCGGTTCCGCGCCGGCGCCCAGCCATCCGATGCGCGGCCGCGCCGCCATGGCGGTGGATACCGGCGCCCCGCCCGTTCCCAGAGGGCACTGGGCGGGTGCGGCAGGGGGAGCGGTGGACAGCGCGCTCATGCCATGCCAGCTTCTGCGGCCGCAGGCAGGGTGCCCGGCAATTGCTGGTCGCGTTCGAACTGAGCCACCGGGCTCGGCCTGCCGAACAGGTAGCCCTGGAAGCCTTCGCAGCCGTGCAGCTTGAGAAAGGCCAGTTGCCCCGTGGTTTCCACCCCTTCGGCGACCACCTGCAGGTCCAGGCTCTTGGCCAGGGCGAGGATGGTGCGCACGATGGCGGCATCGTTGGGATCGGTGAGCACGTCGCGCACGAAGCCCTGGTCGATCTTGACCTGGTCCAGCGGCAGCCGCTTCAGGTAGCTCAGCGATGAATAGCCCGTGCCAAAGTCGTCGAGCGAGAAGCCCACGCCCTGCTTCTTGAGCTGGGCCATGCGCTGGATCGCATCCTCGATGTCGCCCAGCAGCAGGCTCTCGGTCAGCTCCAGCTTGAGCCGCTGGGGGTTGGCGCCCGTGCGCTGCAGCGTCTCCAGCACCTCGGCCGCGAAGGCCGGCTGCCGGAACTGCCGTGCACTCACATTGACGGCGATGGTCAGCCGCGCGGTGTCGGGGTGCTCGGCCCATCGCACCAGCTGCTCGCACGCCGATTCGAGCACGAAGCGCCCCAGCGGCAGGATGAGCCCGGTCTGCTCGGCCAGCGGGATGAAGTCGCCGGGACTGATCATGCCGCGCTCCGGGTGGCGCCAGCGCACCAGGGCTTCGGCGCCGCACAGCTGCGCGCGGTGGTCCACGATGGGCTGGTAGTGCACCGTGAGTTCGTGGCGGGCCAGACCCTGGCGCAGATCGGCTTCCAGGTGCGAACGGGCATGCACCTGGGCCTGCATTTCCGGGTCGAAAAAGCGCTGCGTGTTGCGGCCTTCGGCCTTGGCCTGGTACATGGCCAGGTCGGCGCGCTTGAGCAGCTCGTCCACGCTGCGCGGCTGGTCGCCGAACAGCGTGATGCCGATGCTCGGCGTGCTGTAGTGCTGCTGCGTGCCCAGCATGAAGGGCTGGTTGAGCTGCAGCAAGAGCTTGTCGGCCACGTGCTCAGCCTGCGTCGCTGCCTCGGTCAGCCCGGCATCGAGGTTTTCCAGCATCACCACGAACTCGTCGCCGCCGAAGCGCGCCACCGTGTCGGTGGCACGCACGCATGACACCAGGCGCGTGGCCACCTGCGCCAGCAACTGGTCGCCCATGTCGTGGCCCAGCGTGTCATTCAGGTCCTTAAAGTTGTCCAGGTCGATGAACAGCAACGCGCCCAGCTGGCCGTTGCGCTGGCAGACGGCGCTGGCGCGCTGCAGGCGGTCCAGCAGCAGGCGGCGGTTGGGCAGGCCGGTGAGCGCATCGAAGAAAGCCAGCAATTCGATCTGCTGCTCGGCCTTCTTGCGGTCGGTGATGTCGCGGCACACGCCCAGCAGCCCGGTGACATGGCCGTGCAGATCGCGGATGGGGGTCTTGATGGTTTCAAAGTAGCCCTCGTAGCCGTCCTCCTGGAACGTCAGGGTCTCTTCGTACACCAGTGGCTGCCAGGCAGCCATGGCGCGCTGGTCGAGCTGGCGCACCCGCTGGGCCTCGACGGCGGGTAGAAGATCGTCGTCCGACAGACCGATGATGTCGCGCTCGCGCCGCCCGATGAAGCGCTCGAAAACGGGGTTGCACGACAGGTAGCAGCCGTTCGCATCCTTGAGGAACACCACGTCGGGGATCGCGCTCACCAAGCTGGCCAGGCGGGTGCGCTGCTGCGTGAGTTCCAGCGCCATGCGCTTTTGCTCGGTCAGGTCGAACGCGAACACCACCACGGCCACCGTGCGGCCATCGGCGGCGACCTCCGGCACCAGCGTGGTGTGCCAGAACTGGGCGCCATGGGTTTTGGGAATGCGGTGCTCGAACACCACTGTTTCGCCCTGAAGCGCCCGGTCGAAATGCGGCTGGATCGGGGCCATCAGGTCGGCGGGCAGCACGTCCACGAGGAACTGGCCTTCGAGTTCCTCGACCGGACGGCGCAGCCAGTGCGCCTGCGAAGGGTTCACGTACACGATGCGCAGATCGCGGTCCAGCCGCGAGACGCCGCCCGGCAGGTGGCTGAGCAGGCTCGCCAGTTGCACCTCGTGCGCGCGGCTCAGGTCCTGGGCCTCCCGCTGCTCCGTGACGTCGGTCAGCACGCCGTCCCAGATCACGCGGCCCTTGTCCAGCGGCCGGGGGGTGGAGCTCATGCGCATCCAGCGCAACTGGCCGTTGGCCACGCGCATGCGTACCACCGAGTCGCCGACGCCCATGGTGCGGTAGGACGCCTCGTCCGACGCGGCGCAGGCCAGGCGGTCCTGCGGCTCCATCTGCTCGAAGAACAGGGTGGCATCGTTCACCACCGCCTGGGCCGAAATGCCGTTCAGGCGCTCGATCGCATCGCCCATGTGCACGAAATGCCAGCGGCCGTCTGCCTCGCGCACGCGCTGGTACAGGACGCTGTCGGGCAGGTTGCGGCCCAGCAGCTGCAGGCGGCGTTCGCTCTCCAGCAACCGGGCCTCGGCCTCGCGCGCACGGGCGAACGGCATGCGGATGCCGGCGATGAACACCGCCTGGAACATCAGCGCATACCCCAGCACGCGCAAGGCGTGCGCGAACGTGTCGACGAAGACCGGGTGCAGCGGGTACAGCAGCATGGCGAATTCCGCCAGCGCCAGCGCCGCCGCCGCGCAGGCCATGATGCGCCGGCGCCCCCGGCCGCGCTCGTTGCCAGCGGTGTCGTCCACCCGATACATGACCCAGGCGGCCATCGCCATGGCACTGCCGAGCAAGGCATCCGCCCCCATGGCGAAACGCTCGCCATGCGCCAGTCCGAACTGCTCGGGCAACCCGCTGGAGGCGGACCACACGAGCACCAGCGACACGCCGGCCGAGGCCACGGCCCAGGCCCGGCCGGGCCCGTGGAACGAGACCCGCAAGGCGAACAGAAGGAGGGTCAGCGCCTCGACCCCATGGGCCAGCAAGCCGAAATAGGAAGAGACATTCGCCCGGGTGACGGACGCCATGCTTTCCATCTGGTGCAGCAAGACGGCGTGAAGGAAATTGCAGACCGCAGCGGTGGCCAGCCCCGCCACGAGCACGTTGGCGCGGCCTTGCTGCGTGTCGTCGAGCATGTGCAGGGACACCGCCACGGCCAGCAGGCCGATGAGCACCACCACCATGTCGAGGAAAGGCTCCAGGCCGTGCAGCCCCTGCAGGCCCGAACCCAGCAGTTGCACCACCGGCACCAGCAGCAGCGCCAGTACCGCCACCACCAGCATCAGCGTGACCGCGGGCGCCTCCGACAAAAGCGTCCGCGCGATGGCTGCAGTGACCGGACGGTGGGGAGGGGGGGTCATGGCGGCGGCGGGTTACCTGAACATATCGTCACAAGTGTATCGGGCCGCTCGCCCCCTGGGCGGATGTCCCCCAATCAGGCGGTCAACAACTGCCGAAGCACATAGGGCAGGATGCCGCCGGCGCGGTAATAGTCCACCTCGATCGGCGTGTCGATGCGCAGCGTGACCGTGACCTCCTGGCGCGACCCGTCGGCCCGGCGGATCGTCAGCAGCGCGTCGCTTTGCGGGGTGAGTTCCGAATCCGGAGCCACGTCGATCGTCTCGTTGCCGGTCAGGCCCAGCGACTCCCAGGAATCGCCCGCCTTGAACTGCAGGGGCAGCACGCCCATGCCCACGAGGTTGGAACGGTGGATGCGCTCGAAGCTCTTGGCCACCACCGCCTTGATGCCCAGCAGCTGCGTGCCCTTGGCCGCCCAGTCGCGGCTGGAGCCGGTGCCGTATTCCTCGCCCGCGAAGATCACGGTGGGGGTGTCTTGGGCGATGTACTTCATGGCCGCATCGAAGATGAACATCTTCGTGCCCTGCAGCTCCCCCTCGTTCTGGAACAGCGTGACGCCGCCCTCCTCGCGCGAGCCGTCGGCGGTGGGCGGAATCATCAGGTTCTTGATGCGCACGTTGGCGAAGGTGCCGCGCATCATCACATCGTGGTTGCCGCGGCGCGCACCGTAGCTGTTGAAGTCCTGCTTCATCACGCCGTTGTGCAGCAGCCACTGCCCGGCAGGCGAGGTCTCCTTGATGGAGCCCGCCGGCGAGATGTGGTCGGTGGTGATCGAGTCGCCGAACAGCGCCATGATGCGTGCGCCCACGACCGACTCCGACGCCTTGGAGCCGTCCGCGCCCACCGCCCGCTCCTTGGCCTCCAGCGTGAACCGCGCGAAGAAGGGCGGCTCCGCGATGTAGGTGCTGGCGGGCCAGTCGTAGGTGTCGCCCTTCACGCCCTTGATGTTGTTCCAGAGCGCGCCCGGGTCGGTCTTGACCTTGCCGTAGTTGTCACGGAAGGCCTTTCCGTTCATGGCGTAGCGCATCAGCGCGTGGATTTCATCGCTGGTGGGCCAGATGTCGCCCAGGTACACGTCGCGCCCGCCCTTGCCCTTGCCCACCGGCTCCGTCATGAGGTCGCGCAGCACCGTGCCGGCGATCGCGTACGCCACCACCAGGGGCGGGCTGGCCAGGAAGTTGGCCTTGATGTTGGGGTGAATGCGGGCCTCGAAATTGCGGTTGCCCGACAGCACCGCGGCGCAGACCAGATCGTTGCCGGTGATGGCTTCGTTCAGCTCGGGCGCCAGGTCGCCGGCGTTGCCGATGCAGGTCGTGCAGCCATAACCTGCCAGCGCGAAACCGAGCTTTTCCAGATAGGGCATCAGACCGGTTTCGGTGAGGTATTCCGTGACGATGCGGGAGCCGGGCGCGAGCGAGGTCTTGATGTGCGGCCGCACTTTCAGGCCGGCCTCCACGGCCTTCTTGGCCAGCAGTCCGGCGGCCAGGAGCACGCTCGGATTGGAGGTGTTGGTGCAGCTCGTGATGGCGGCGATCAGCACGTCGCCGTTGCCGATGGTGGGGTCCACCCCCTTGGTCGGCAGGCGCACGGCGGCATCGGCATGCGTGACCGCCAGCGGCGGCTTGTTGTGCTCCATCTCGACCAGGAAACGCGGGCCACCCGCAGGGGCGGGCTTCTCCGCCGGGACCGCCTCGCTCACGCCTTCGTCGCCCCGGTGGATGTGGTGCCGCGTGTGCAGCAGTTCGGCCGGGCGGTTGAAGCCGTTTTCCGCCGCGGGCTTGCTGAACAGCGACACGAAGTCGCTGCTCACGTTGCCCAGCTCGATCCGGTCCTGGGGCCGCTTCGGTCCTGCGAGGCTGGGGGTCACATCGCCCAGGTGCAGGCGCACGATCTTGGAGTAGTCGATTTCGCCGGCGAGCGGCACGCCGAACAGGCCCTGGGCGCGGAAATACGCCTCGAACGCTTCGATCTCGCTGTCGGTGCGGCCGGTGCCCTTGAAGTAATCGATGGTCTTTTCATCCACCGGGAAAAACCCCATCGTCGCGCCGTACTCGGGTGCCATGTTGCCGATGGTGGCCCGGTCGGGCAGCGACAGCGTGCGCGTGCCCTCGCCGAAGAATTCCACGAACTTGCCCACCACCTTGTGCTGGCGCAGGATCTCGGTCACCGTGAGCACCAGGTCGGTGGCGGTCACGCCTTCGCGCAACTGGCCGGTCAGCTCGAAGCCCACCACGTCCGGAGTCAGGAAATACACCGGCTGGCCCAGCATCGCCGCCTCGGCCTCGATGCCGCCCACGCCCCAGCCCACCACGCCGATGCCGTTGATCATGGTCGTGTGGCTGTCCGTGCCCACCAGCGTGTCGGGGTAGTACACGCCATCGGCCCTCTTGTGCACCCCCCGCGCCAGGTATTCCAGATTCACCTGGTGGACGATGCCGAACCCGGGCGGCACCACGCCGAAGGTATCGAATGCCTGCATGCCCCACTTCATGAATTCGTAGCGCTCGCGATTGCGCTGGAATTCCAGCTTCATGTTCAGGTCCAGCGCCTTTTTCGTGCCGTAGTGGTCCACCATGATGGAGTGGTCCACCACCAGGTCCACGGGCACCAGCGGCTCGATCTTCTTGGGCTTCTTGCCCAGGCGCTGGGCCACGCTGCGCATGGCGGCCAGATCGGCCAGCAAGGGCACTCCGGTGAAATCCTGCAGCACCACGCGCGACACGACGAAGGGAATCTCGTCCTTGCGGTCCGCCACCGGCTGCCAGCGCGACAACTGCTCCACGTGTTCCGCCGTGACCTTGCGGCCATCGCAGTTGCGCAGCACCGATTCCAGAACGATCCGAATCGAAACCGGCAGCCGTTTGATCGACGGGTATTGCTTGGCCAGTGCCGGGAGCGAATAGAACTTGCCGCTTTTACCGGACCCCGTCGTGAAATTCTTCAGGGTGGATGCGAACGCGTGGCGGGAAACCGGGGGTGACATCGAGGCCATGTAGTGCTACTCCTGTGGGGACGAGAGCACCTATTCTGGCAGTCCTACATATCGATGCAATCGTGGGGTAATCGCATGCACGACATTTCAGAGAGTCCACCGCCAAACTCCAGGCAAAACGTCCGATCACAAGGCCTGCCGTCCTACGCCATGGGAACCGCAGCGCGAGTAAGTGCGCAACCATATACCGCGGGCCATTCGATTAATGAAATACCGCACCGTGGAATCTCCGTTTTTATTGAATCATCTCTCTTGAAATTAATCGCTGTGCAGCACCACCCCTGATGAAGGTGAAGCCAATTCCCAATGGTTGGGATTTCGAGGCAAGACGCAACGCAGAAAGCACTCAGTGCACCCATGAACAGGAAGCCAAGAAACACATCATGGATGCTCATGCCGCCCCACCGAACGGCACGGTATTCCGTGGCCATGAAAAAAGCCCGCCAAGGCGGGCTGTTTATTGCGTGGGTTGCTCTTGCCAATCCGCAGCGCCGACAAGGTCTGCGCGGGATCTGGAATTCAAGGTTTGCCCATCAAATGGCGAATTGCTCGCGGTCTTGGTTCTGGATCCACTTGGGAGCCTTGCCACGGCCCGTCCATGTCTGGCCCGTCGCAGGATCGCGATATTTGGGAGCGACTTTGACGCCGGCGCTGGCACTGCGGGCGCGGCCCGTAGGAAATACGTCCTGGGCGGTCAGGCCATACTCCGCCACCAGATTGCGAACCTGATTGATGGCATCGGAAAGTTCGCGGCGACGTGCTTCGCCGATTTGCTGCTCAAGTTCTTCACGCTGTTTCAGCAGGTCTTTGTAGCTAGTGCTCATGGTAGTGTGCGGAGATTAATAACGAAGGCCGCATTATAGGTATCTTTCAATATCGTGCAGAGAAAGCGGGCGCAATCCACCTCTTGAATAACCCATCGATTTCTGGAATTTCGGGGAACTCTGCCAGCTCAGCCATATCGAAGCGCGCGCCCCGATTTGCATCGGCTGGGCTATCCTGGCCTGGGCGATTACCTGGCACAACTCCTTGCAGCCGCGACAATGCAGGTTTACCACCTTCGGAAACGCCATGGCGCTCTACTGCATCGGGGATATTCAAGGCTGCGATACGGCATTGCAGCGCCTGCTGGACCACATCGGGTTCTCTCCCAGCCGGGACACCGTTTATTTGCTGGGCGACCTGGTGAACCGAGGCCCTGATTCCGCAGCCGTGCTGCGCCGCTGCATGCAGCAGGGTGACAGCCTGCGCAGCCTGCTGGGCAACCACGACCTGCATCTTCTGGCGGCCGCCCACGGGGCCCGCAAGCCTTCCCGCCGCGACACGCTGGACCAGGTGCTGCAGGCACCCGACCGCGAGGCCCTGCTGGACTGGCTGCGCCACCAGCCGCTGGCACGCCAGCATGTGCATGGTGGAGAGCCCCTGTTGATGGTCCACGCGGGCGTATTGCCCTCGTGGTCGGCCCAGGATGTGCTGGCGCATGCCGACGAGGTGCAGGCCGTGCTGCGCGGTGCCGACATGCCCGCATTCCTTCACGCCATGTACGGCAACACCCCGGACCGCTGGGAACCCACGCTGACGGGGACGGACCGCTTGCGCGTGATCGTCAATGCCTTCACACGATTGCGCTTCTGCACACCCGAGGGCGCCATGGATTTCGAGAGCAGCGAGGGTGCCAGCGCTGCCCCCGCCGGCCTGGTGCCGTGGTTCGAAGCACCGGGCCGAAAAACGCAGGACGGGCTGGTGGCATTCGGGCACTGGTCCACCCTGGGCTGGATGAACCGCTCCAACCTGTTGGCGCTGGACACCGGTTGCGTGTGGGGAGGCTGCCTCAGCGCGGTCCGCTTTGGCCGCACGTTGGCAGACCGCGAGCACTGCCATGTCGATTGCGAGGAGGCGCAAAAGCCAGGGGCCTGAACAAGAACGGGCCACCCACTGCCCAACGGCAATAAGAAATCACCCAGGGCCTGAGCGGGTCTGGCCCCGGCCGACGGATCGGCCCTGGGCGCTCACTGCGAGGAGGTTTCGGTTTCGGGCTGCACGGCCTTGAACAGGGCCGCCACCTTGCGTTTGGGCTTGATGTTGGCCGAGATGCCGCTGCGCGCCGGCTGGGCCTTGGACGCGGACTCCCAATGGGGCGCCGCCTCGGTGGCCGGTGCCTCGTAGGGCTTGTCGAAGAACGGATCGCGGGGTGCCGAAGGGGCGCGGTAGCTGCTGCGCGGCGCGCTGCCGCGCGGGTCGTGCGCCTCGCCGCCCCGCTCACGCCGGCCACCTTCGCGCTGGCCATCCTCGCGCCACGCGCGCTGACCGTCGTTGATGCGGCCGCGGGGGCGGTCTTCCTCGTACTCGAGGGCTTCGAGATCGATCTTCTTCTTGATGAGCTTTTCGATGTCCGCCACCAGGCGCGTGTCGCTGCTGGACACCAGCGTGACCGCCAGGCCCGAGGCGCCTGCGCGGCCCGTGCGGCCGATGCGGTGCACGTAGTCCTCGGCATTGAACGGCACGTCGAAGTTAAACACGGCCGGCACATCCTTGATGTCCAGTCCGCGTGCCGCCACGTCGGTGCACACCAGCAGATCGACTTCGCCCTGCTTGAAGGCATCGAGCGCCTTCAAGCGTTCGTCCTGGCTCTTGTCGCCATGCAGCGCTGCGGTTTTGAGGCCTTCGCGCTCCAGGCTGCGGGCCAGCCGGGCACAGCCGAGCTTGCTGTTCACGAAGATGAACGCCTGCTTCAGGCCCCGCGTCTTCAGCACCTGGTGGATGGCGCGGCGCTTGTCGTCGTCGTTGGCGCTGTAGAAACGCTGCTCCACCGTGGAAGCCGTTTCGTTGGGGCGCGCCACTTCGATCGTGATCGGGTCTTGCAGGTAGCTGCCCGCCAGGCGCTTGATCTCGGGGGAGAACGTGGCGCTGAACAGCAGCGTGGTGCGCTGCTTGGGCAGGTACGAGAGGATGCGCTGCAGATCGGGCAGGAAGCCGATGTCCAGCATGCGGTCGGCTTCGTCGAGCACCACGTACTCGACCTGGTTCAGCACCGCATTCTTGGCTTCGATGTGGTCCAGCAGCCGACCGGGCGTGGCCACGAGCACTTCCACGCCTTTTTTCAGCTCCAGCGTCTGCGGCTTCATGTCCATGCCGCCGAACACCACGGTGCTGCGCAGCTTGGTGTACTTGGCGTACAGGGCGACCTGCTGGGCGACCTGGTCGGCCAGCTCCCGCGTCGGCAGCAGCACCAGGGCGCGCACCGGATGGCGGGCGGGGGAGGTGGAGCTGTTTTCGTGCTTGAGCAGGCGCTGCAGCAAGGGCAGCGAGAAGGCGGCCGTCTTGCCGGTGCCCGTCTGGGCCGCACCCATCACGTCCTTGCCAGTCAAGACGACCGGAATGGCCTGCTCCTGAATGGGCGTCATGGACTCGTAGCCCATTTCGGCCACGGCGCGTGCCAGCGGTTCAGCCAGCGATAAATTGGAGAAAGAACTTGTCATTTAGCCCGCTATTGTCGCACCAGGGGCTGAACGGGGTGTTTTTTCGGGTAGGCATTCGTGTGCCAAGGGCATGATGCTATTCAATTCGTAGCGCCATACCATGGCTGGACCAGCGCAAACGCCACCCCAGGCATTGCAGGGTGAACGCTTCCACTGCGGCGTTCACACTACAGGCTGCGGGCCGAAAACGTGTCGCAAGCCTTCACGCTGCCGTTTTCCAGGCCTGCATGGAACCACCGCTGGCGCTGCGCGCTGGTGCCGTGGGTGAAGCTGTCCGGCACGACGGCGCCGCCGCCCGCCCGCTGCAGGGCGTCGTCCCCGATCTTGGCTGCGGCGTTCATGGCCTCCTCCACATCGCCCTGCTCCAAGATCTGGCGGGCATTCTGGGCATGGTGGGCCCAGACCCCGGCAAAGCAGTCGGCCTGAAGTTCGAGGCGAACGGACAGCTGGTTGTACTGCACCTGGCTGACGCGGCCGCGCATCTGGTCCACTTTGGCGCTGATACCCAGCAGGTTCTGGACGTGGTGGCCCACCTCGTGGGCGATCACGTAGGCCTGGGCGAAATCCCCCGGTGCGCCCAGCCGGTTCTTCAAGGTTTCATAGAAGCCCAGGTCGATGTACACCTTGCGGTCGCCGGGACAGTAGAACGGGCCCATCGCCGCCTGGCCGGTGCCGCAGGCAGTGGGTGTGGAACCACGGAACAGCACGAGCTTCGGGTCCTGATAGGCGTTGCCACCCTGGCGGAAGATGTCGGTCCACACATCTTCCGTGTCGGCCAGGACGGTGGAGACGAAGCGCGCCATCTTGTCGTCGGCCGGCGGGCGATGTGCCGGCGCCTGCTGGACCTGGGCGGGAGCGCCTCCGCCGCCGCTCAGCAGTCCCAGAATCGTCAAGGGATTGATCCCGAAAATCCAGCCCCCCAGCAACGCCACCACGATGGTGCCGATGCCGATGCTGCGGCCGCCGAACACCGGCATGCCCCCACCGCCGCCGCCATCGCGGCGGTCCTCGACGTTGTCGGACTCGCGGTTGCCTTCCCATTTCATACGGTTCTCCTGCTCGCACCTGCGGGTGCGGTGCGCCGGATGTTACGCCTGTGCCGCACGCCGGGCAGCAGTTCCCATGGGTCGATTCGCGGCGCCATCAAGGCTGCGGCTCGTTGAACGAGGGCGCGTCCACCGCTGCATAGGTGGCCGGTGAACTCTGCAGGCCCCGGGGCGCCCAGTGCGCCTGGCGCTCCGATGCCTGCTGCACCTGCCCCTGCACCACCCAGCCCAGCGCGACGAGTTGCGCCGCGATCACCACGCTGCCGATCACGATGGGCCACGGGCGCAGCGTCGGGGCGGAGGACACAGGGGGATGGAAATCGTCGTGCATGGCAGTCTCTTGCGGATGGGGCTGAAATGGATGGGTGGGATGCTAGGCAGCGCGCCAGGGTCGAAAACCCGGTCGATGGCCTGCGGGGGCGTAGGACGCGGCCAGCCCAGAGGCATCCACGCAACGCGCCGACCTTCAGGCGCTCCCTGCCTGGATCAACGCGTGCACCAATGCACGCTGGCAGCGGCGGGCTCGGCGTCTTCGAAATACCCGGACAACTCCTGCACCAGGGCTTGCAGGGCGCATCCCGGAAGGGCGCGCGCAATTTCGATCTGCTGCAGGGCGTAGGTGCGGTCGCCGAGCATCATGGCGGCGCTGATGCAATGGCCACGGGCAGCCATCTGCAGCAGGAAGGCATCAAGCGCTTCGGCGGGCCAGTAGCAGCGGTGGGTACTGCCTCCCGAAGCCTCGTGCAGCACATGCGAAAGGCCCGTGCGCTCGGCCTGGAGAGACGATACGGCGTGGTGGGTGGCAGGCATGGTGGGCTCCTCAGGCAGCGTTCTGCGTGGGATTTACAGCATCCAACCGGATGCAACACAGAACCTGGCTGAATCGTAAAAAACCGTAGCCGCCTCCGCTCACGGCAAAAAAGCCGTGGCGGTGTAGGACTCCACCGCCCGAAAAATCAGGCGCGTATCAGGCCTTGGGCAGGGTGACGCCGCTTTGTCCCTGGTATTTGCCGCCCCGGTCTTTGTAACTCACGTCACAAACCTCGTCGCTTTCGAAAAACAGTACTTGGGCGCATCCCTCGCCCGCGTAGATGCGGGCCGGCAGCGGCGTGGTGTTGCTGAATTCCAGCGTTACGTAGCCCTCCCACTCAGGCTCGAACGGCGTCACGTTCACGATGATCCCGCAGCGGGCATAGGTGCTCTTGCCCAGGCAGATGGTCAGCACGTTGCGGGGAATGCGAAAGTACTCCACCGTGCGTGCCAGCGCGAAGCTGTTGGGCGGGATGATGCAGCTGTCGCCTTCGAAGTCGACGAAACTCTTTTCGTCGAAGTTCTTCGGGTCCACCACGGTGCTGTGGATGTTGGTGAACACCTTGAATTCCGGCGCGCAGCGGATGTCGTAGCCATAGCTGCTGGTGCCGTAGCTGATGATCTTGCGGCCTTCCGCTTCACGGACCTGGCCCGGCTCGAAGGGCTCGATCATTCCGGTCTGCTCCGCCATGCGGCGAATCCACTTGTCGCTTTTGATGCTCATTGCTCACTCCTGCTGGGCCGCCATTGTAGAGAGGACGCGCGGGCAGGCACTATATTTTTCATAGCGACCTGCGATAGTGCAACCTGCGCCAGGGGCCTATTCGGCTTGGGAAACCACGGTGCGCTCGATCACCCGGTCGTCGCCCAGCACGATCATCGCGAAGAGCAGTTCGTCCAGGTTGGCCGCGTGCGCGGTCTTGCGCGCCAGCAGCGGCGTGGCGCGCGGGTCCAGCACCACGAAGTCGGCCTCGCACCCGGGCTGCAGGTTGCCGATGACGCCCGCCAGCCCCAGCGCGCGCGCCGCGCCGGCCGTGTGCTGCCACCACAGCGCCTGCGGCGAAAGCGACAGGCCGGGCTTCGTCTGCCCTTCACGCCCCACGTAGTAGGCGGCGAGCATGGTGTGGAACGGGCTGAAGCTCGTGCCGCCCCCCACATCGCTCGCCAGTCCATAGCGAAAGCCGACCCGGTCGGCCCCGGCGTAGTCGAAGAAGCCACTGCCCAGAAACAGGTTGCTGGTGGGGCTGACCGCCGCCACCGCCCCGGTGTCACGCATGAGCGCCCGGTCGGCATCGTCAAAGTGGATGCAGTGGGCGTACACGGCGCGCTCGCGCATCAGCCCGAAGTCGTCGTACACCGACAGGTAGCTGCGGGCCGCGGGAAACAGCTCGCGGGCCCATCGGATCTCGTCCAGGTTCTCGGCCACGTGCGACTGGATCCACACGTCGGGGTATTGCGCGGCCAGTTCGCCCGCACCGCGCAACTGGGCTTCGGTGCAACTGGGCGCGAACCGCGGCGTGATGGCATAGCCCAGCCGGTCCTGGCCGTGCCAGCGGCGGATCAGCGCCTCGGTGTCGCGCAAGGATTGTTCGGTCTGGTCGCGCACGCCATCGGGCGAGTGGCGGTCCTGCAGCACTTTGCCGGCGATCAGGCGCAGTCCGCGCGCCTGCGCCTCGCCCATCAGCGCGTCCACCGACGCCGGGTGCGAGGTGGCGAACGTGAGCGCGGTGGTCACGCCGTTGCGCAGCAATTCGTCCAGGAACACGGTGGCCACGCCGGCGGCATAGGCCGGATCGGCAAAGCGGGACTCGTGGGGAAAGGTGTAGTTTTCCAGCCAGGGCAGCAGGCCGTCGGCGGGCGAGCCGATCACGTCGGTCTGCGGAAAATGCACGTGCATGTCGACGAACCCCGGCGCGATGATGCGGCCGGGCCAATGCACCACCGGCCATTGCGCGTAATGGGCCGCCAGGGTGTTCCAGGCGCCTGCGGCCTGGACGCGCTGGCGCCCCTGGGCATCGGGGCCGATGGCCAGCAGGCCGTCTTCTTCATACAGGGCCGAATGGTCGTCGGCGAAACGCAGCAGGCCGGAGCGGTAGATTTGCATGGCGGCAGCTTAACGCCGGGCACGGCGCCTTTCATGCGCCGCAGCGCATGGGGCCTATACCGGCGGCGCTACACCGCCACCCGCTCCCGGGGCGGCAACGCCTCGCGGTCTCCGACCGCCGTCGGGGCGGCTGAGCGGCTCAGCTGCCCCGCGATGCGCTGGGCGTGCAGCAAAAGCCGCTCGATGGCAGACACGTAGAACAGCGCGCCCTGGGTCAGCGCCCCGATGGCGAACAGGCCGGGCTGGCCCAGCACCTGAAAGCTTTGCGCATCGATCGCGATGCCGCCCAGTTCGTGCTGGCGGACCAAGCCGCGGTCGATCAGGTTCTCGATGAGCGGCGAATCGATGCGCGCCAGGTTGCCGGCCACGCCGGTCGCATCCAGGATGCCGTCGAGCGCCAGCGTTCCGCCGGCCAGTTCCACCTGGAATCCCGGCCGGCCCTCCGCCAGCCGGGTGGCCCGGTAGCCGGGATGCACGGTCAGCCGGCCCGCCTGGAGCAGCGCCTGGATCTTGCGCGCGTTGTCCAGCGGCATCGGGTGCCGGTAGCTCATCCAAAGGCCCTGGTATTTGCGAAAGAACCGGCGCTTCTGGTCCGGACGCAGCGCGGTCCAGTAGCGGTCGATGTCCTCCTTGGTGGCGTCCAGCTGCAGCTGCCAGTCCCGCACGGCCTGGGCCGCCTCGATCTCCCGGCCGATGCGGACCAGGGGGTCGCGGATCGTCATGAGGCCCGGGTATTCGTGCCCACAAGGATGGCTTTCGCGGAACCAGCGCAGGAAGCCGCGCAGCGTGTCGCCCGCATAGCGGTGCTCGGGGCGCACCAGGGGGGTGGTGGGCAAGGCGCCGCGCACCAGGGGCAACTGGCCGGAATGGGAAAACATGTGGATGCGCTCCACACCGAGCCGGCCGAGCAGCAGCGCCATGTCGATGGCCGTGAGCTTGGTGCCGAGGATGCCGATGCGTGCGTTCCGCGGCAGCTCGGCCTTGATGGCGCCCAGGTCGTGGTACGGGTTCGCGTGGTAGTGCGCCACGCCCGGAAACGGCGACCGCTTTTTGAGATGCCCCAGCGCCAGCACGACCTGGTCCACATGCCAGGCATGCTGGGCCGTGGCCACGTGAAAGCCACTGGCCCCGCGCTCGATGTCGGTCACCGCCTGCGCCACGCGCACCAGCTTCACGCCGCGTGCGGCGAACGCGCTCTCGGCCTGGTGGGCGACATCCTGCAGGTAGGCCCCCATGAGCGAGCGCCGCACGTATCCGCCGGGCGCTTCGGCCTGTCCCGCGCAGAGCTGCTGCAGCCAGCGGTCGAACCCGTCCGGCTCGCCGGTCCGTGCGCTCAGCAACGACGAAGCCATGTTGAGGATGAACTCGCCGTCGTTGGTGTCCCGGCCATAGGGCAGTCCCGGGCCGAACCCGCCGGACTCGTCGAACAGCAGCACCTCGGAAATCCCGGCATGGCCGCCCATGCGGCTCAGCGCTTGCGTGACGAGGGTGCCGCTGCAGCCGCCCCCGATGATGGCGATCCTGGCCATGGTCATGTCTCCTTCGCGGATGCGGTGCGCCGCCGCATCAGGCGGCACCACCGGCCAGGGCCAGGTCCGCCGCGCGATCCCGGGCCGCGGACACGGGGCGTGACGGGGAGCCATGCCGTGCGAAATGCTGGCGCAGCAGCATGTCGGCGCGCAGCGAGGCGGGAGCGGTCTGCAGCAGCGTCACCAGTTCGACCAGCGAAGCGGGCGCGCCTTCCAGGTAACGGCGGATGGAGTGCCCGTCGTGCAGGCGCACGGGGTCTTCCCGCAGCACCACGCCCGCCAGCCGCAGCAGCAGCTTCTTTTGCTCGCCCTTGCGCAAGATCCAGTGCGCGCTGCCGTAGCGGAACGCCTCGTCATCGCGGTGCGGCAGGAGCGGCGCCAGGCTCCAGAGCCCGTTGCCGCTGCCGCACAGGTAGTCCGGCGTGGTCGTGCCGGCCACGCTGCGCACATCGTTCAGCGCGGTGACGTCCACGGTGGGTGTGCCGAGCACGGACAGGTTCACATCGCAGGCCGACGCGAACGACAGGGCGACGGAGCGGTTGAAGATTTCCTCCTGCTCCTGCACCGAATAGCCCAGCCGCTGCAGGTCCGCCCGGGCGGCGTTGTCGATCTGCTGGATGGTCGCGATGCCGGAACTGTGCGCCAGGAAATGCAGCCGCACCAGGTCTTCGATGCCCTGGAAAGAGAGCCGCCCCGCCGGCTGCCCGTCGCGGTTCAGCGGCCGGCCCGCCGCATCGCGCTCCACCAGCCCGGTGGCCGTCCAGGCCAGCGCCCGCGGCAACGCGACCAGCCGGGGCAGCACCACGCGCTCGTAGATGAGGCGGGACGAGTGGCTGACCACCTGCGCATGCGCCTTCGTGTTGAGCGTGAAGCGGTTGTGCAGCATGCTGGATTCGATCAGCACGGTGCCGTCGGCATCGAGGCCCGCGTGCGCGATGCCGAGCACTTCGGCGGCGGCCTGCGTGCGCTCCAGGAACCGGGCAAACGTGGCCGTGAGCCCGGTGGAGAGCTTCAGCCCCTCCGGGTAGTGGGTGGTGGGCGTGCTCGGCAGGACGATCCATGCGCCGCGGGCGATGGCGCCCTGCACGGCCGCCACGTCCATGTCGATGGGCCCCGCCAGGCCGCCGCTGCGCGGCGCGTCCCGGTACACCCGGATGCCGGCGCTCTTGGGCTCGGCCTCCGAATCGGCCCGCAGGGCCACCGCCCGCTCGTGGATGGCCTCGAACAGCACGGCCATGGCGGCGCTGTAGCCGGGCTCGCTGCGCACGGCGGTATGGACGATGTCGGTGCGGTCGTCCGTGTAGTGGCAAGGAATGGCGGTGAGGAATTCGAGAAACCGCCCCTGCGGCCCCTTGAACTGCGCAGGCGGCACCTGGAAGGCATGGGGCGGCAGGCCCGCTTCGGCGGCCATGGCCTGCAGCGCCGCGTCCCACCGGCCGCCAGGGCGCTGGCGCTCGGCCAGCAACTCGCGCACGAAGTTCAGGGCCTGCAGCGGATAGACGTGCCGGAACGCCGCCGCACCTTCACGGGGATAGCGATCACGCTCCTCCACGAAAAAGCGCGCGTACAGCCCATGGTCGCGCAGGGCCGCGAGCGCGAGGTCGCCCGCACCCGGTGCCTGCGGATCGGGCGGCAGGTGGTTGGCCGCGGCCTCCAGCGCGTCCAGGAACCGCGATTCCCGGGCCGCGTAGGCGGGCTGCAGCGGT
>NZ_BAAJYR010000052.1:0-20137 GCF_057546605.1 Acidovorax sp. KPB24-03
TCGGCAACCTCAAGCGCATCGGCGAACAGTTCAGCGCCCAGGACAGCGGCACCCTCAGCATCGCCACCACCCACACGCAGGCGCGCTATGTGCTGCCCCTCCCCGTGGCCAAGCTGCGCGAGGCGTACCCCAAGGTCAACATCAGCCTGCACCAGGCCACGCCGCACGAGGTGGCGCGCATGGTGATCGACGAGGTGGCCGAGATCGGCATGGCCACGGAGTCGCTGGCAGACTATCCCGATCTGGTCACCCTGCCCTGCTATGAATGGCAGCATGTGCTGGTGATGCCCACCGCCCATCCACTGGCGCAAAAGGAGCGCCTGGGCCTGGACGACATCGCGCACGAGGCCCTCATCACCTACCACCCGTCGTTCACCGGCCGGGGCAAGATCGACCAGGCGTTCGCCGCCCGCAAGCTGCAGCCGCGCATCGTGCTGGAAGCCATCGACTCCGACGTGATCAAGACCTACGTGCGCCTGGGCCTGGGCATCGGCATCGTGGCCGAGATGGCGATGCGCGACGACCCGCTGGGCGACCTGGTGGTGCGGCCCGTGGGCCACCTCTTCGGCCAGAGCGTGGCGCGGGTGGCGTTCAAGCGTGGCGCCTACCTGCGCAACTTCGTCTACAAGTTCGCCGAGCTGCTGAGCGACCGCCTGAACCGCGAACTCATCGCCCGGGCCATGACCGGCCACGTGAACGATTACGAACTCTGACCCCCACCGCTTGCATACCAAGCGGCTTTCGTTCCGCATCGAACCTGCTCTTTTCCCAGACCGTCTTTCCAGCCAGCCCCTCGCGCCATGACTTCCACCGACATCGCACCGCGCACGCCCGCCTTTCCCAGCAAACTGCCCCAGGTGGGCACCACCATCTTCACGGTGATGTCGGCCCTGGCGGCCGAGCATGGCGCCGTGAACCTGGGCCAGGGTTTTCCGGACTTCCACTGCGACCCGGCGCTGATCGATGCCGTGGACCGCGCCATGCGCGCCGGGCACAACCAGTACCCGCCCATGGCAGGCGTGCCTGCGCTGCGTGAAGCCGTGGCTGCCAAGATAGCAGCGCTCCATGCCCGCCGGTATGACGCCAACACGGAAATCACCATCACTGCTGGCGCCACCCAGGCGATCCTGACCTCCATCCTGGCGACGGTGCATGCGGGCGACGAGGTGATCGTGCTCGACCCCTGCTACGACAGCTACGCCCCCAATGTGGAACTGGCAGGCGGCACGGTAGTGCGGGTGCCGCTCACGCCGGGCAGTTTCCGGCCCGATTTCGGCAAGATCGCCGCGGCCATCACGCCGCGCACGCGCGCGCTCATCATCAACAGCCCGCACAACCCCAGCGCCACCATCTGGACGGCCGAGGACATGCGCACGCTGGAAGAACTGCTCGCTCCCACCGATGTGCTGCTCATCAGCGACGAGGTGTACGAGCACATGGTGTTCGACGGCGCGCAGCACGAGAGCGCGGCACGCTTTCCCGGCCTGGCAGCACGCGCGTTCATCGTGTCGAGCTTCGGCAAGACCTTCCACGTCACCGGCTGGAAGGTCGGCACCGTCGCGGCCCCGGCCGCGCTGACGGCGGAGTTTCGCAAGGTGCACCAGTTCAATGTATTCACCGTGAACACGCCGATGCAGCACGGCCTGGCGACCTACCTGCAGAACGCGGCGCCCTACCTGCAATTGCCTGCTTTCTACCAGGCCAAGCGCGACCTGTTCCGCCAGGGGCTGGAAGGCTCGCGCCTTCGGTTGCTGCCCAGCACGGGAAGCTACTTCCAGTGCGTGGACATCTCGGCCGTGAGCGATCTGAACGAGTCCGACTTTTGCCAGTGGCTCACCCGCGAGGTGGGCGTGGCGGCGATCCCGCTGTCTGCCTTCTACGGCGACGGGTTCGACCAGCGTGTGGTGCGGTTTTGCTTTGCAAAGCAGGACGACACGCTGCGCCAGGCACTGCAGCGGCTGCGCAAGCTCTGATCACAAAGGGTGATCATTCTGGTTGTCCCGCCAACGCGTAGCGCAGCCAGGCAAGAAAATCCGGCCCTGTGCGACAGGGCATCAGCAAAGGCGCCATGGGGCGCCATGGGGCGCGATGGGACGCCGCGCCCAAGTGGGCTGATGGAAACCGTCAGGTGCCCGCTGCAAATTCTGCTGACCTGCAGGCAACCAAAGACGGACGGTTGTGGCACTCACGCTGCGACAACTCTCAAGGCGCCCCGTGCGTCACGCCATGCTCCTCAAGAATGCGCTCGTCTTCGTTCACCTGCTCGCCATGGCCGTTGCCGTGGGAAAGATGCTGGAGTATGACTTCCGGTTTCTTCGCTCCGTCCACCGCCCGATTTCAGCGCAGCAGTGGGAGAACCTGCTCCACACCAAGCGAACGATGACGGTGGCGTTGGGCGTGCTGTGGGTGACCGGGCTGGGCTTTCTCTACGTCGGCCAGGCACAGTACCCCGGGTATCTGGCCAACGAGAAACTCTGGATGAAAGTGCTCACCGTGTGCGTGCTGACGTTGAACGGAATGCTCATGCACCATTTCGCGTTTCCCTACATGCAGCAGGGCAAGGTCTTCCTGCAGTGGCCTCTGGGCCGGGTGCTGCTGCTGACTGGATTTGCCACCGTGTCTTCGATCTCGTGGCTATACGCATCGTTTCTCGGTATCGCACGCTCATGGAACGACACCGTGGCGTTCGGACATGCGCTTGGCGTCTATGTGGCGCTGCTGCTCCTGGCAGCCGCTGGCACGGCAGGGCTGATGGCTTTTTTGCACCGCCGCCACGCCAGGGGCATTCAGCCGGGTCCACTGCCATGCACCGGCCCCCGTGGCGGCTGCCCGCGTTGAGTGGCATGCGCCGTCCGTGAATGCCATGCAGCGCGAAAACCAGCGAAGTCAGTCGGCCAACCAGTCCCGCACGCAAAGCGAAAGCTGGAGGCTAGCGCGCATTCGGTGGCTTGCCAAAAGCGCTGATGGCCCGCCCTGCCCGTTCAGCCCACGCGAACGCCCAGGCCACCGATGAGCGCAGCGGCCTGATCCGTCGACAGCATCGCACCCTTGAACGATTGGGCCACGGTGGTCACCGTCAGGCCGCCCAGGTCCACCGAACGCAGGTCCGCGCCATCGAACCGTGCATTCTTCAGGTTCGCATCCCGCAGGCTGCCACCCTCGAAGACCGCGTCGCGGAAATCGCATCCAGCCAGGTCGGCTTCGGACAGATCCAATTGCTCCAGGCTGCGCTTGCGGAACGAAAGCCCGCGCAGGTCCGCGCCCACCAGTCGGCACTGGTGAAATTCCAGCCCCAAGGTGCTCGCCTGATTGAAATGCGCCCCCGTCAGCTTGGCCTCGGTGAACAGCACGCCCGCCAGCTTGGTGCCGGTCCAACGCGTGTTGTTGAAATCGCTGCTGCACAGCCGGGCGCCGGACAGATCGGCCAAGCTGAAATCCGCTTGCCGCGCCTTGCAATCGAGCCAACGCGAGTCCGCCAGCATCGCCTTCTCGAAGCGGGTCTCGGCGAAGGTGCAATCCAGGAACCGGGCACCGCCCAGGTCCAGGCCAGAAAGGTCTTCTCCGTCGAACCGGCAGTGCTCGAACGCCAGCGGGCCATGCGGGCCTGCGAGGACCGCCACCAGCGCACCGCGCGAAAAAACCTGGTCGCTGAAAAGCGCGGAATCCATGTCGGAACGGGCCATCACGGTTCAATGCCCCGCGCTCTTGGAAAAGAGATTGACCACCAGCACCCCCGCGATGATCAGCCCCAGGCCGACCATCGCCGGCGCGTCGAGCCGCTGCCGAAACACCACCCAGCCCACCACCGAAATCAGCACGATGCCAACGCCCGACCAGATAGCATAGGCTACCCCCACCGGAATTGTCTTCAAGGCCAGCGAGAGTGCGTAGAACGAGGCGGCATACGCCACCCCGGTGATCAGGCTGGGCGCCAGGCGGGTGAATCCGTCAGACGCCTTGAGCGCGGTGGTGCCCACGACCTCCAAAGCGATGGCCAGTCCCAAGATGAGATAGCTGGGGTGCAAGGTCATGGCGCGGTTCCTTGGGTGAGTTCGAGCAGAAGGGAAAGAAGGCGGTCCTTGCGGTCTGGCGGCGTGCCGTAGACATCCAGCAACTGGTCGAACCAGAAGCCGTCGGCCGCCAGGCGGCACAGGAACAATCGGTCCGTGGCGGCGCGATCGGCACGGTCCTCGGCCAGCAGCACGCGCATCTTGGCGCTCCAGCGCTCGCGGCAGGCTGGCAACGCCAAGGCGAGCAAGGCAATGGCACGCTGCGTGAGGCGCTCTTCGGCAGTCTGGCCGCCTTGGAAACAGGTCTTCAGATAGGCCCGCGCGTGCCGCCCTGGAGCTTCGGGCTCGGATTCGAGTGCCGCGGCATAGAACACATCGAATGCATCGAACAACTGATCGCACAGCGCATCCAGCAGCGCCTGCTTGGTTCTAAAGTGGTGCTGCAAGCCGCCTTTGGTCACGCCGGCACGGTGCGCGACAGCGTCCAAGGTGACCGCCTCCGGGCCGTCCTGCACCAGCAGATCGGCCGCCACGGCAAGCAACCGGGTGCGCACCCACTCGGGTTGCTTCAGGCGTTTATGGGCTTCAGACATACATACAAACCATCCGGATGGATTGTTTATTATGGCTTCGGCATCCACCATGGGACTACCGATTCCTTGTGTTTCCAGGGCTGATCCAGGCGCCGCTTGACCGCGCCCCGATAAGGATTGCAAGTTGCCTGTTTGGGGCGGCACGCCCGCTTCTCAGAGCAGCACGATGTCGTACTGCTCCTGTCCCACCGCCGTTTCAGCCTGCAACGAGATGGGCTTGCCGATGAAATCCGACAGCCCTGCCAGGTGCTGGCTCTCCTCGTCGAGGAACAGTTCCACCACGCGAGGCGAGGCAACAACGCGAAACTCGCGTGGGTTGAACTGGCGCGCCTCACGCAAGATTTCACGCAGGATGTCGTAGCACACGCTGCGCGCGGTCTTCACGATGCCTTTGCCCTGGCAATGCTCGCAGGGTTCGCACAGCATGTGGGCCAGGGATTCGCGGGTGCGCTTGCGCGTCATCTCGACCAGGCCCAATTGCGAAAAGCCACCAGCCATGGTTTTGACCCGGTCGCGCGCGAGCTGCTTCTTGAATTCCGCGAGCACGGCCTGCTGGTGGTCTTCGCGCGCCATGTCGATGAAGTCCGCAATCACGATGCCGCCCAGATTGCGCAGCCGCAACTGCCTTGCGATGGCCTGCGCCGCCTCCAGGTTGGTCTTGAAAATGGTGTCGTCGAAATTGCGGGCGCCCACATAGCCGCCCGTGTTCACATCGATGGTGGTCAGTGCTTCGGTCTGGTCCACGATCAGGTAGCCGCCCGACTTCAGATCGACGCGCCGGCCCAGGGCCCGGCCGATTTCCTCGTCGATGCCATACAGGTCGAAGATGGGCCGCTCGCCCTTGTACAGCTGCAGCTTGGGCGCCGCAGCCGGCATGAACTCGTGCCCGAAGGCCTGCAGTGCGGAAAACTGTTCGCGCGAGTCGATGCGGATGGTGGCCGTTTCCTCCCCCACCAGATCGCGCAGCACGCGCTGAAGCAGGCTCAGATCCTGGTGCAGCAGCGACATGGGTGGCAGGCGCAGCGAGGCGTCCTTGATGCGCGCCCAGGTCTTGCGCAGGTAGGCGATGTCTTCGGCCAGTTCGGCGTCGGTGGAATCTTCCCCATTGGTTCGCAGGATGAACCCGCCGCCGCCTCCCGACGCCTTGTCGCCCACCAGTGCCTGCAGACGCCCGCGCAGGGCATCGCGCTCGTCGGCAGGAATCTTCTGCGACACGCCCACGTGGTCGTCCTGGGGCAGAAACACCAGCAGCCGTCCCGCGATGCTGATCTGCGTGGACAGGCGCGCGCCCTTGGTGCCGATGGGGTCCTTGATGACCTGCACCATGAGCGACTGGCCTTCGAACACCTGTTTCTCGATGGGCACCGGCGGCTCGCCCTTGCGCGCGAACATGGGTGCCTCGCCGCCTTCCTGGCGGTGCCACACGTCCGCCACGTGCAGGAACGCCGCGCGCTCCAGCCCAATGTCGATGAACGCCGACTGCATGCCCGGCAGCACGCGCGAGACCTTGCCCAGATACACGTTGCCCACAAGGCCCCGCTCCAGGGTGCGTTCCACGTGCAATTCCTGCACCGCGCCGTGCTCGACCACCGCCACGCGGGTTTCTTGGGGGGACCAGTTGATCAGGATGTCTTGTTGCATGGGGTCGGAAAAAAGTGGCCGCCCATGATGCCTGAAACCCGCCTGCATGGCGGAGTCACTGGGCCCACATCGCCATTCAGCCGCGCAGCATGCCGGCCGAGCGCAGCAGCTGCGCCGTCTCGAACAAGGGCAATCCCATGATGCCGGTATAACTGCCGGCCAGGTGCGACACGTACTGCGCCGCGGGCCCCTGAATGCCATACGCGCCGGCCTTGCCCATGGGTTCGCCGCTGTCCACATACGCCGCGATCTGGGCGGGCGTGAGTGCGGCAAAGGTTACTTTTGAGACCGACAGCGCGACCGACCGCGTTTCGCCGTGCTGCAGGGCCACCGCCGTGAGCACGCGGTGCGTGCGCCCCGACAACTCGCCCAGCATGCGGCGCGCGTCGGCGGCATCCTCGGGCTTGCCGTAGATCGTGCGGCCCCAGGCCACCGTAGTGTCCGAGCAAAGGATGGGCGCATCCGGCAACCCGCGCCGGGCACGGCGGGCGACGGCCGCATCGAGCTTGAGCCCCGTGACACGCTGCACGTAGCGGGCGGGCGGCTCGCTGGTCAGCGGCACCTCGATGGCTTCTGCGTCTTCGGCCACATCGCCATCGGCATTGGGCAGCAGCAGTTCATGGCGAACCCCCAACTGCTCGAGCAGTTGGCGGCGGCGCGGGCTTTGGGATGCGAGATAGATGAAGGAAGGAATAGAGGACGGCACGGGGCGCGAGGATAGCCGATCGCTCGCGCGTGCCGCTTCGGTTCGCCGGCGCCGACTTCGGGAACCAGCCGCCCTGCGCTACCGGCCTTTTCAAGAATGGCGCATGACCTTCTTTCCCACACTGGAGACACCGCGGCTCAGGCTGCGCAAGATGGTGGCGGCCGATGCGCCGGCCATGCTCGCCATGCATGCGCATGCGGAGTCAAGGCAGTGGGCCGGCTACAACGCGATCCACGATCTGGAGGGTGCGCTGGATTTCGTGAACTGGGCCGATCAGTTGACGCAGCGGCCCGTCCCGGGGTTCTGCTGGGCCATCGAGCGCAAGGACGCGCCGGGCATGATCGGGCAATGCAACTTCACGCAGTGCGACGCCGCCACGCTCAGCGCCGCACTGGGCTATGAACTGGCGGCGCCGTACCAGGGCCAGGGCTTCATGAACGAAGCAATCGGCAGGGTGCTGAACTGGTGCTTCCTCCATCTCCAGCTGATGCGCATCAGCGCCACGGTGCATCCCGACAACCTGCCATCGATCCGCATGCTGCAGCGTTGGATGTTCCAGCGGGAAGGGCTGCTGCGCAGTGCAGGGTTCTGGAGCGGACGGCACCATGATCTGCTGTCCTTCAGCCTGCTGGCCACGGAGTTCGCGCCCGCCTATGCCCTGCAGGCGCCAGCCGCCAACCTCAGCGCAACGGCTGCGCCGTCCGAAGAACTGGCCGAGGCCTGACACCGCCGGGTCGTCAGCGCTCATTCGCGGTGGTAGGGGTGCCCCGCGTTCACCGACCACGCCCGGTAAAGCTGCTCGATCAGCAGCACCCGCACCATGGCGTGCGGCAAGGTCAGGTCGGACAGCCGTATGCGCTCGTGCGCAGCCTGCCGAAAAGCGGGGTCCAGGCCATCGGGTCCGCCGATGACCAGGGCCACGTCGTCGCCCCCCAATTGCCAGCCTTTGAGGCGCTCTGCGAGTGCTTTGGTGGTGAGGGACGTGCCCCGCTCGTCCAGCGCCACCACACGGGTGCCGCGGGGTATGGCGGCCTCGATGCGCTCGCGCTCGGCGGCGTAGAGCGTCTCCAGCGTCTTGGAGCCGCGCGGCTCGGTCTTCACCGCCTTGAGCTCGACCTTCAGTTCCGGAGGAAACCGCTTGGCGTAGTCGTCGTAGGCCGTCTGCGCCCAATCGGGCACCCGCTGGCCCACGGCCACGATCAGCAACTTCATCGATCGCTCAGGCGCTGGCTCAGCCCCTGCGGGTCGGCGACTTCTTGGCGGCGGGGCGCTTGGCCGCCGTCTTCACGGTGGTAGCACGGGGCGCTGCCTTGGGGGCCGCAGCGGCGGTGGAGCGGCCCGGAGCCTTCTTGGCTGCGGGCTTGCCCGCCGTCTTCTTGGCGATGGGCTTGACCACCAGGGTTTTGATGGGCGCCTTGGCCACCGGCTTGGCGGTCGTCTTGGCCGCCGTCTTCGCGGTCGTCTTTGCAGGCGCGGCCTGCTTCAGGGCGCCACGGCCGGCCGGCTTTGCGGTCGCCTTGGCTGCGGTCTTGGCCGGGGCTTTCGCAGCAGGTGCCTTGGCGGCGACCTTGCTCACGCCGGGCTTGCGGGCGGGTTGTTCGGGAGCGGCGGCGGCCTTCTTGGCGGCGGGCTTTTTCTTCGCAGTGCCTGCCGCGCCTTCCACGGCCTTGGGCTTGGCAGCGCCGAGCTTCAAGCGCACGGGGGTATCGCCCCAGATCTCTTCCAGGCGGTAGTACTGGCGGATGGCCGGCTGCATGATGTGCGCCACGGCGGCGCCGCAGTCCACGATGATCCACTCGCCGTTGTCCTCACCCTCGATGCGGGGCTTGCCGAAGCCCGCTTCGCGCACCGCATCGCGCACGCTGGCCGCCAGCGCCTTGGTCTGGCGGTTGGAGGTGCCCGACGCCACGATCACGCGCTCGAACAGCGGCGAGAGGTGCTCGGTGTTGAACACCTGGATGTCTTGCGCTTTGACGTCTTCCAGGCCATCGACGATGGCGCGCTGGAGCTTGGTGACGTCTTTTTTGGCAGCGGATTCCGATTTGGAGGAGGTGGTCATCAGGCGTTTGTCTAAAAAGGATGGGGCCAATATAGCGTGCAACCCGTGCATCGGCCAATGCGGCGGGCCCGGGTGGCGATTCGGCCATCCCGCGCACATCAAGGGTGTTTTTTGGCCTTCGGCGCTCATGGCATGAGCGCGAGCAGCTATTGAAATTATAGCTTTCGGCCTTTTTGCGAACGCACAGGCTGGGTTCAGAGCCAGTCCCGCCGCACCAGAAAGCGCCGCGTGAGCTCAGCCTCGGGCGAGCCCGGAGCCTCCTGGCGCTGGTACGACCAGCCCGCCATGGGCGGCATCGACAGCAAGATCGATTCGGTGCGCCCGCCCGACTGCAGGCCGAAGTGCGTGCCCCGGTCCCACACCAGGTTGAACTCCACATAGCGACCGCGCCGGTAGCACTGGAACTCGCGCTGCCGATCACCGAACGGGATCGCCTGGCGCCGATGCACGATGGGCAGGTAGGCGCCCAGGAACGCATCCCCCACGGACTGCACCATGCCCAGGCTGCGCTCGAAGCCCAGCTCGGAAAAATCGTCGAAGAAGATGCCTCCCACGCCACGCTGCTCGTTGCGGTGCTTGAGGTAGAAGTACTCGTCGCACCAGCGTTTGAAACGCAGGTACAGGCCCTCGCCGAAGGGGTTGAGCGCATCGCGGCAGGCGCGGTGAAAGTGCACCGCGTCTTCTTCGAAACCATAGTAGGGCGTGAGGTCCATGCCACCGCCGAACCAACACACCGGCGCGCCTTCGGCCGGAGCCGCCACGATCATGCGCACGTTCATGTGCACCGTGGGCACATAGGGGTTGACCGGGTGGAACACCAGCGATACCCCCATGGCCTCGAACGGTGCGCCAGCCAGCTCGGGCCGGTGCTGCGTGGCCGATGGCGGCAGCGTGGCGCCCCGCACGTGCGAGAAGCCGCAGCCCGCGCGCTCGAACACGCGGCCACCCTCCAGAATGCGGGTGATGCCGTCGCCCTGCAGCGGTTCGCCCGGCGCCTTGCGCCACGCGTCGTTCAGGACCCGGCCGCCACCGCGCGCTACCGGCCCTTCGATCTCTTCCAGGGCCGAGGTGATGCGTGCCTGCAGCCCTTCCAGGTAGGCCCGCACGCGGGTGGCCGTGTCGGCCGCGTTCAGGGCAGGCGTCGGTGCGGGTGCCGCCATCAGCTCTTCACCGCGCGGTGGCCGATGTCGCGGCGGTACTGCGCGCCATCGAAATGGATGCCACGGGCCACGTCGTACACACGCTGCTGCGCCTGCTTCACGCTGTCGGCCAGCACGGTCACGCACAGCACGCGTCCGCCCGTGGTGTGCGGCACGCCGTCCTTCAGCGCCGTGCCAGCATGGAACACCATGGCTTCGTCGGCGTCCGCAGGCAGGCCAGTGATCGCATCGCCCTTGCGCGGATCTTCCGGGTAGCCGTGCGCGGCCATCACCACGCCCAGCGCGGTGCGGCGGTCCCATTGCAATTCGACCTGGTCAAGCTTGCCGTCCACCGCGGCGCCCAGCACATCGACGAAATCGCTCTTGAGGCGCATGAGGATCGGCTGCGTCTCCGGATCCCCCATGCGGCAGTTGAACTCCAGCGTCTTGGGGTGGCCGGTCGAATCGATCATCAGGCCGGCGTACAGGAAGCCCGTGTATGGAATGCCATCCTTTTCCATGCCACGGATGGTGGGCAGGATGATCTCGCGCATGGCGCGGGCGTGCACGTCGGCGGTGACCACGGGCGCGGGCGAATACGCGCCCATGCCACCGGTGTTGGGACCCTGGTCGCCGTCCTTCAGGCGCTTGTGGTCCTGGCTGGTCGCCAGGGCGGTGACGTTCTTGCCGTCGCACAGCACGATGAAGCTGGCTTCCTCGCCTTGCAGGAACGCTTCGATCACGACGCGTGCGCCGCCTTCGTTGTGCGTCACGCCGTACTTGTTGTCCACCAGCATGAAGTCCACCGCGTCATGGGCCTCCTGCAGCGACATGGCCACCACCACGCCCTTGCCGGCCGCCAGGCCGTCGGCCTTTATGACGATCGGCGCTCCCAGCCGCTCCACGAAGGCATGGGCCGCCACCGGATCGGTGAAGGTGTCGTAGTCCGCCGTGGGAATGCCATGGCGGCGCATGAAGGCCTTGGAGAACGCCTTGGAGCTTTCGAGCTGCGCGGCAGCCTTCGTGGGCCCGAAGATGCGCAGTCCGTGCGCGCGGAATTCGTCCACCACGCCGGCGGCCAGAGGCGCCTCGGGGCCGACCACGGTGAGCGCGATCTTCTGCTCGTGCGCCCAGGCCCGCAGTTCGCGCACATCGGTGATGGCCACGTTCTCGAGCTTGGGATTCAAGGCCGTGCCGCCGTTGCCCGGCGCCACAAAGACCTTCGTGACCTTGGGAGACTGCGAAAGCTTCCAGGCCATGGCATGTTCACGGCCGCCGCCGCCAATCACGAGGACTTTCATACCGGACTCCGATGGGCCGCTGGCGGCAGGCAGGTGGGCCCTTCGGCGGGCAGGGGTCGATTGCAGAGGTTCAGGCTCATGTTCATAAGGCAGCGTTGTGATAGACCTCTTGCACGTCGTCCAGGTCTTCCAGCACGTCGAGGAGTTTTTGCATGCGCGCGGCGTCTTCGCCTTCGAGCTCGATGGTGTTTTCGGCGCGCATGGTGACCTCGGCCACCTCCGGCACCAGGCCGGCGGCCTCCAGCGCGTTCTTCACCGCTTCGAAATCGGCGTAGGCGGTGAGCACTTCGATGGCGCCGTCCTCGCCCGTGACCACATCCTCCGCGCCGGCTTCCAGCGCCACTTCCATCACCTGGTCCTCGCTGGTGCCCGGTGCGAAGATCAATTGGCCGCAGTGCTTGAACTGGAAGGCCACGGAGCCTTCGGTGCCCATGTTGCCGCCATGCTTGCTGAAGGCGTGGCGCACTTCGGCCACGGTGCGCACGCGGTTGTCGGTCATGGTGTCCACGATGATGGCCGCGCCGCCGATGCCGTAGCCTTCGTAGCGGATTTCCTCGTAGCTCACGCCTTCGGCATTGCCGGTGGCCTTGTCGATGTTGTACTTGATGCGGTCGGCCGGCATGTTCGCCGCCTTGGCCTTTTCGATGGCCAGACGCAACCGGGGATTGGCGGAGACATCGCCCCCGCCCGCCCGTGCCGCCACCGTGATCTCTCGAATGATCCGGGTCCAGATCTTGCCGCGCTTTTCATCCTGCCGACCTTTGCGGTGCTGGATGTTTGCCCATTTGCTGTGTCCTGCCACAGGAGTCCTTCTGGTATTGATTTAATCTACTGCCCGCGATTTTACTTTTGACGCACCCCACCCCACTCCGCACCCCGACGCCATGGCCGAACCTCTTCTCATTGCCAAGCATGGCACCACCGAATGCCATCTGCTGCCCGGCCTGGCCAACCGCCACGGCCTCATCACCGGTGCCACCGGCACGGGCAAGACGGTCACCCTGCAGACGCTGGCCGAAGGCTTCTCGCGCATCGGTGTGCCGGTGTTCATGGCCGACATCAAGGGTGACCTTACCGGCATCAGCCAACCGGGCAGTATCGGCGACAAGCTGGCGGCCACGCTCAAGGAGCGAGACCTTCCGCTGCCGGAGCCCCTGGCCTGCCCCACCACCCTGTGGGACGTGTTCGGCCAGCAAGGCCACCCGGTGCGCGCCACGGTGTCCGACATGGGCCCGCTGCTGCTGGGCCGCATGCTCAACCTGAACGAAACCCAGCTGGGCGTGCTCAACCTGGTTTTCAAGATCGCCGACGACAACGGCCTGCTGCTGCTCGACCTCAAAGACCTGCGGTCCATGCTCCAGTACGTCGGGGACAACGCCAAGGAATTCACGACAGGGTACGGCAATATCAGCGCCGCCAGCGTAGGCGCGATCCAACGGGGCCTGCTGCAGATCGAGCAACAGGGCGGCACCCAGTTCTTCGGCGAGCCCATGCTCGACATCAACGACCTCATGCAGACGGTGGACGGGCGAGGTGTCGTGAACATCCTGGCCGCCGACAAGCTCATGAATTCGCCGCGCCTGTATGCCACCTTCTTGCTGTGGATGCTGTCGGAACTGTTCGAGCAGCTGCCCGAGATCGGCGACCCGGAAGTCCCTAAACTCGTCTTCTTCTTTGACGAGGCCCACCTGCTGTTCAACGAAGCGCCCAAAGTGCTCATCGAGCGCATCGAACTGGTGGTGCGGCTGGTGCGGTCCAAGGGCGTGGGCGTGTACTTCGTCACCCAGAACCCGCTCGACATTCCCGATAGCGTGCTGGCCCAGTTGGGCAACCGCGTGCAGCACGCGCTGCGCGCCTTCACGCCGCGCGACCAGAAAGCGGCGAAGGCCACGGCCACCACCATGCGCCAGAAGCCGGGCCTGGACATCGAGACCGCCATCACCGAACTGGCGGTGGGCGAGGCGCTGGTGAGCTTCCTGGACGCCAAGGGCCGGCCCAGCGTGACCGAGCGCGTGTTCGTGCTGCCCCCTGCCAGCCAGTTGGGGCCCATCACGCCCGCCCAGCGCCAGGCGTTGCTGGCCGGTTCGCTCGTCGCCGGCGTGTACGAGAAAGCCGTGGACCGTGAATCCGCCTACGAAAAGCTCCAGGGCCGCACCGAAGCCGCCGCCACGGCGCCCGCCGGCTCCAAGGGGGGCACCACCGACGGCGCGGGCGGCGGTGTCATGGGCGGGCTGAACGACGTGCTGTTCGGCTCGACCGGCCCACGCGGCGGCAAGCACGACGGGCTGGTGCAGACCATGGCCAAATCCGCCGTGCGCACCATGGGCACCTCGCTGGGCAAGGAGATCCTGCGCGGCGTGCTGGGCAGCCTGTTCGGTGGCCGCAAGCGCTGATGAATCCGCCCTCGCCAGAAAACCCAAAGGACCCTGCCATGATCGACCTGCACTACTGGACCACGCCCAACGGCCACAAGATCACGATGTTCCTCGAAGAGGCCGCATTGCCTTATCGCGTGCGGCCCGTGAACATCGGCCGGGGCGAGCAGTTCCAGCCCGACTTCCTGCGCATCGCACCCAACAACCGCATTCCCGCCATCGTGGACCATGCGCCCAAGGGGGGCGGCGAGCCCATTTCGGTGTTCGAATCCGGCGCCATCCTGCTGTACCTGGCCGACAAGACGGGAAAGTTCGTTCCCCAGGACCTGCGCGGCCGCACCGAAGCCCTGCAGTGGCTGTTCTGGCAAATGGGAGGCCTGGGTCCCATGGCGGGCCAGAACCACCACTTCACGCAATATGCGCCGGAGCCCATCGCCTACGCGATCGACCGCTACGTGAAGGAAACCGGGCGCCTGTATGGCGTGCTGGACAAGCACCTGTCCGATGGCCGCGAGTACATCGCCGGCACGTATTCCATCGCCGACATGGCCTGCTACCCCTGGATCGTTCCGCACGAGCGCCAGCGGCAGAACCTCAAGGACTTCCCGCACCTGGCGCAATGGTTCGAACGCATCCGAGAGCGACCCGCCACCGTACGGGCGTACGACCTGGTCCAGCGCATCAACACCGCCCCCACTGTGGACGAAGACGCGAAGAAGGTGCTGTTCGGGCAGGACGCCAGCACCGTGCGGCGCTGAAACCGCCAGCGCCTTCCAGCAGCGGCTTCAGACCCGGTCGCTGCGCGCCAAGTGGCTTTCCAGCCTGCGCAGCGCGCCGGTCAGCGCGAGCGTCATGATCCAGTAGGCCAGGGCAATCGCCAGATACGGCTCCCAGTAGCGCGAATAGGCCCCGGCCACGGTGCGCGCTGCATAGGCCATCTCGGCCAGGCCGATGGCGGAGATCAGCGAGGTGTCTTTCAGCAGCGCGATCGCGTTGTTGCCCAGCGGCGGCAGCATGCGGCGAAAGGCCTGCGGCAGCACCACGTAGCGCATTACCTGCCCGGGCGTGAAGCCCAGCGAGCGCCCCGCATCGGACTGCCCGCGCGCGATCGACTGGATGCCCGCGCGGAACACCTCCGAGATGTACGCGGCGGAATTGAGCGTGAGCGCCACGATCCCCGAGATCAGCGCGCCATGCTCCTGCTTGAGCGTGCGCGCGAAGTCGCCCGTCACCAGCAGGCCCGAGGTCGGATGGATGAACAGCGGCAGCACCGCGAAGTGCATCAGCAGGATCTGCACGAACAACGGCGTGCCGCGAAAGAAGCTCACATACACGGTGGATGGCCACCGCAGCAGATAGCGGCACACCCAGCTCAGCGGCGCATGGCGCGCCTGCGCCAGGCGGGCCAGCGCGAGCAGCAGGCCCCATGTGCCGCCCAGCAGCACGCACACCACCGTCACGCCGATCGTCATCCACGCGCCCTGGATGAACAGGTCCTTGTATTCCACCAGGATGTCCGGCCGGAACCAGCCAAACCACTCAACAGGCTCCATGGCCTCTTCCTCTCATTGGTCGCGTCGGGCGCATAGGCGCCCGCAAAAACGGCCGCAGCGCGGCCGTGGTGTCATGCCGAAAAGCGGCGTGCCGATCAGCGATCAGCGTGGCTTGTATTCCTTGCCGAACCACTTCTTGTAGATCTCGTTGTAGCTGCCATCGGCCCGCACGGCGGCCAGGCCGGCGTTGAGCTTGTCCTGCAGCGCCTTGTCGCCCTTCTTGACGACGATGCCGAAACCCTCGACGGGGAACGCGGGGTCTTCCACCGTCTTCAGCGCGGCGTTCTGCGCCACGCGGTAGGCGATCACACCGTTGTCGCCGATGGCCGCATCCACGCCGCCGCCCGCCAGTTCGGAAATGATGAGCGGCGTGCTCTCGAAGCGCCGGATGTTCGGGCTGGTCTTGCCAAACTCGCGCGAGGCCACGTCGTCCGCCGTGGAGGCATTCACCACGGCGATCTTCTTGCCTGCCAGGTCCTTCAGCGAAGCCACGGAGCTCGCCTTGGGCACGGCGATCAGCTGCTGGGCGGCGAAGTACGGCTCGGTGAAGTCGTAGCTCTGGCGGCGCTTGTCATTGATGGTCACGCCGGAGATCACCAGGTCCACATCGCCGTTGTTCAGCGCCGCGAAAATGCCGCTCCAGGGGGTGTTCACCACCTTGATCTTGAGCGACTGCTTCTTCGCGATGGCGTTGATGATGTCGATGTCGAAACCGACGATCTGCTTGTCCTTGTTCTCGAAGGCGAACGGCGCATAGGTGGCGCTGGAGGCCACGGTCAGCTCGCGGTCCTGCGCGTGGGCAGCCAGCGGAGCGGTCATTGCGGCAGCCAGGCCAAGGCCCAGGGCGAAAAGGCGGCGGGAGATTTGCATGGGGAGATGGGGCGGGAAAGCCCGGAAACAGGACCGGGAAGTATATCGGCCGGCCCCCCGTGCCTTCCTTGCGGTGCCGCCCAACGCCGCCGTCGCACAGGTGACGGCCGCCTTGGCGCCAACCCGCCTAGAGTGCGCCGCATGACCGATACCACCGACCTCCCCGCCCTCACCTGCTTTTCGCTCGCCATCACGGACCAGGTGGCGCATCTGGTGCTGAACCGGCCGGAGGCCCTGAACACCATGCACCCGGCGTTCTGGCGCGAGCTGGACACCGTGCTGGCGCGGCTGCACCGGTCGGGCGAGGCGCGCGCGCTCGTCATCAGCAGCACGGGCAAGCACTTTTCGGCCGGCATGGCGCTGGACACGTTCGGTGGCGCCATCGCCATGGACGACCAGAGCCCCGAAGGCCGCGCCGCCGTCTTCGACCTGCTGACCGACATGCAGGCCACGTTCACGCGTATCGAATCGCTGCGCATTCCCGTGATCGCCGCCATCCACGGCGGCTGCATCGGCGGCGCGGTGGACATGGTGACGGCCGCCTGCATCCGCTACGCCACGCAGGACGCGTTCTTCTGCATCCAGGAGATCAACATCGGCATGGTGGCCGACGTGGGCACGCTGCAGCGCCTGCCCAAGCTGATTCCGCTGGGCATCGTCAAGGAGCTGGCCTATACCGGCCGGCGCCTGCCCGCACCGCGCGCCCTGGCCTGCGGGCTGGTCAACGAACTGTTCGACACGCAGGCGGCGATGCTGGACGCGGCCCTGGCCTGCGCCCGCGAGATCGCCGCCAAGCCGCCGGTCGCCATCTGGGGCACCAAGCAGGCCGTGCACTATGCGCGCGACCACTCGGTGGACGACAGCCTGCGCCAGATGGGCTGGCTGCAGGGCGCGATCTGGAGCAACCGGCATGTGGGCGAGGCCGTGGACGCGATGCGTGGCAGGCGCGAGGGCGCCTTTCCTCCGCTCGCGCCGCTGCAGCGCTTCAGCGATGGAGGGTGAGCGATCGGTCCGCCCGGCCTGCGGGCTGCGACAGGCGGGCCTTTGCTATCAAATTCCATAGCTGCCTGCGCTTGCTGGGCTTGCGCTGCAGCCCATTTCCGCGCTCCGCCGCTCGCTGGCGGGCTATGATGCGTGCTCTTTCCGATCCCGTCTACGCGAGGACGCTGCCATGCCTACGCACATCCCGGCCCTGCCCACCTACACCGACGTCGCCGACGCGGCCCATCGGCTCCAGGGCGTCGCGCACCGCACGCCCGTGGCGCGCTCCAGCACGGCGGACCAGCAGTGCGGCGCCCAGCTCTTTTTCAAGTGCGAGAACCTGCAGCGCATGGGCGCCTTCAAGTTCCGCGGTGCCTACAACACCCTGGCGCAGTTCGACGCCACCCAGCGCGAAGGCGGCGTGCTGGCTTTTTCTTCCGGCAACCATGCGCAGGCCATCGCCCTCTCGGCCCGCCTGCTGGACATGCCCGCCCTGATCGTCATGCCCGAGGATGCGCCCACCGCCAAGATGGCTGCCACGCGCGAGTACGGCGCCCAGGTCGTCACCTACAACCGCTTCACCGAAGACCGCGAAGCCATCAGCCACCGGCTCGCGCAGGAGCGCGGCATGACCCTGGTGCCGCCGTTCGACCATCCGCACGTCATCGCCGGCCAGGGTACCGCCGCCAAGGAGCTGCTCGAAGAAGTGCCCGACCTCGACTACCTGTTCGTTTGCCTGGGCGGCGGCGGATTGCTGTCCGGCAGCCTTCTGGCCGCGAAGGCGCTGGCCCCGGACTGCCAGGTGATCGGCGTGGAGCCGGCCGCCGGCAACGACGCCCAGCAATCGCTGCGCGCCGGCCGCATCGTGCGCATCGACACGCCCCACACCATCGCCGACGGCGCGCAGACCCAGGCACTGGGCAGCATCACCTTTCCCATCATCCAGCGCGACGTGGCCGACATCGTCACCGCCACCGACGAGCAGCTGGTGCAGGCCATGCGCTTCTTCGCCGAGCGCATGAAGATCGTCGTGGAGCCCACCGGCGCCCTCGCCTTCGCGGGCGCCCTGCATGGCGGCGTGGACCTGCATGGCAAGCGCGTGGGCATCATCGTGAGCGGCGGCAACGTCGACCTGGCGCGGTACGCACGCTTTCTGGCAGACTGATCCGCGCCCCGCGCCGCCCCTGGGCGGCGACGCACGCACCTTTTCTTTCCCCTGCCCCCTGCAGACCGGTTTTCCAGCTTTTCACTTTCCCAACAAGAGGCCCCAGCCCATGAGCAATGTCCACGTCATCACCCATCCCCTGGTCCAGCACAAGCTGACCCTGATGCGCAAGAAGGACGCCAGCACCAACAGCTTTCGCCGCCTGCTCGGCGAACTCAGCACCCTGATGGCCTACGAGGTCACGCGCGACATGCCGCTGCAGGACGTGCAGATCGAAACCCCGCTGGAAACCATGACGGGCCAGGTGATCGACGGCAAGAAGCAGGTGCTCGTGTCCATCCTGCGCGCCGGCAACGGCTTTCTGGACGGCATGCTCAACGTGATCCCGGGCGCCCGCGTGGGCCACATCGGCCTGTACCGCGACCCGCAGACACTGCAGCCGGTCGAGTACTACTTCAAGATGCCGTCCGAAATGGAAGAGCGCGACATCATCGTCGTGGACCCCATGCTCGCCACCGGCAACTCCGCCGCGGCCGCGGTGGACCGCCTGAAGAAACTCAACCCCCGCTCGATCAAGTTCGTCTGCCTGCTGGCCGCACCGGAAGGCGTGGCCACCTTGCAAAAGGCCCATCCCGACGTGCCGATCTACACCGCCGCGATCGACCGCGAACTGAACGACCACGGCTACATCCTGCCCGGGCTGGGGGATGCCGGGGACCGGATCTTCGGGACGAAATAGCCTGGTCTTTGATTGCGCGGGGCTTTGAACGGAAATCTCGCTTGTACTTCGCTTGGCTCATCGACTCCGACAAACAGTTTTCGGTGTTTTGACATGAAATCTCGCCCATGCCGAAGTTTTGATTGCCTGTATTGCTATTTTTTTGATAGCAATTCTTGTCTGTTAGCCATGCCACATCGATCAGCGCGGTGCGGCCCGGTTGGCCCGGGCCGCACCACTCCTCACTTCCAGTTCGCCGCCAGTACCGACTCCAGCCCACTCTGATAGTTGGCCGGCAGCGTCGTCTGCCCCGCCGCGGGCGGCGAGAACGACGCCATGGCCTGCACCAGGTTTTGCACCTGGCTGTTGGTGAGGCTCTTGCCGTCCCCCGCGTCGAACCGCTCCACCTGGTTCTTGGTACCGGAATACCAGTCGGTCACCATGAATTTGTCGTTCGTGCCGATGACGCTCACCTCCAGGTTGTTTCCTGACTTGCGGAACCACAGTTGGCGCGATGAGATGTCATTGGCGAACTTCGCGATGTCCTGGTTGCCGCTGGTGCTGTCGTTCTCCTGGATCGTGTCGAGGCCGTAGCCTCTGCCGAGCCAGTAGGTGTCGTTGCCCAACCCGCCGACCAGCGTGTCGGCCCCGGCCGCGCCGTCCAGGTAGTCCGCGCCCGCGCCGCCGGTCAGCGTGTTGGCGCCCGCGTTGCCCAGCAGCCGGTTGTTCAGCGCGTTGCCGGTGCCGTTGAGCGCGGACGATCCCGTCAGCGTCAGGTTCTCCACGTCGCTCCCCAGCGTGTAGGCGATGGAGGACTCCACGGTGTCCGTGCCGCCGTTGGCGCCTTCCGTCACAGTGTCGCTGGCGTTGTCCACCACGTAGACGTCGTCGCCTGCGCCGCCGCTCATCGCGTCCGCACCTGCGCCACCGTCCAGCCGGTTGGCCCCGCTGTTGCCCGTCAGGCTGTTGGCCAGGGCGTTGCCGGTGCCGTTGATGGCGGCCGTACCGGTCAGCGTCAGGTTCTCC
>NZ_BAAJYR010000053.1:0-20126 GCF_057546605.1 Acidovorax sp. KPB24-03
CGCCCCGTTGCCGGGGCCCGCTTCGCGGTGAGCCCGGGCTTCACCCCAGCGGTCGGCCGCGCCTGCCGCGACCTGGGGCTGCCGTTGCTGCCCGGCGTGGCAACGGGCAGCGAGATCATGCTGGCGCAGGAAGAGGGCTTCAACGCGCTGAAGTTCTTTCCCGCCGTTCAGGCCGGTGGCCTGGCCATGCTCAAGGCGTGGCAGGGGCCGTTCAGCGATGTGGTCTTCTGCCCCACGGGCGGGATCCAGCCGGGCAATGCGGCGGAGTTTCTGGCGCTGGGGAATGTGGCCTGCGTCGGCGGGTCGTGGCTGGTGCCAGGGGATGCGCTGGCGCAGGGGGATTGGGCGAGGGTGACCGAATTGGCACGGGGGGCCGTGGCGCTGCGCGCGAAGGTTTGAGGCGAATGGGCTGCTGGCGCTGATGGGTGAGTGCTGGCCGCTGTGCCAAACACAGTCGGTGGTTTGCGGTTGTTTTTGATCGCCTTGGCACCCCCTTTATCTGGCAAACAATTGCTACTACCACTACAGCGACCGGCCGGGAGCTAGCAATTGCCACGGCTTCTGACTAACTGGTTTAGGCTGGTCTCCGACGCTCAGCGAAGCCAATCAGACGGCGGCTGTACGCCCAAAGCAGTCGCTCGCAACGGCGTCTGGAGAGGCCGCTCAGCGATTGCCGGCAATCGATTCCTCGAGTTCGACGCCCAAAAACCGACGTTCAACCTGAAAACCGGCCGCCTCCAGTCAAGAGTTAAATCACATCGGCAGTCTAGACACCTTGGTAGCCCTGCTCGATTAGTCGAATCCCCTCGTCGTAGTGCTGGTCAATATAGTGCTGCTTGCGAACCATTTGTCCATACTCGTCCCTCGGTTTATCACGTGGACTGCCTCGGAAGGAGAGCCAGTTGAAGCTCGTGGTCACTGAAAAATCGGTGTCGCACACGAGCATCTTCCGGTGGGTGTTGCCGATGTAGACAAACTTGAAATTTGGGTAGTGCTTCGCCAGGGCGTCTAATGCTCGTTTTGCCTGCTCGGTGATTGCTGGCTTAACGCCGGCGGCCGCGGGCGCTGCAGGTTGTCCCTGACGGTCTCCCTCATCGATGCCGTATCCGATGTGCACCTTCACCCGACGACGGAGCGCTGCTTCAAGGTCCACAAGGAAGAATCGATCTACGACCTGATGCCGAATCCATGGCGAGATGATCAGCAACCTCGATTTGGCGTTCTTGAGGGCATCCCGTAGGACCTGTGGATGCTGGTGGCAAAGCAGCGATTGCAGCGTACTGCCCACGGAGTCCTCAAGCTCGGCAGGGACGGTAGGTTGGCCCGCAACTCTCGTTGCCACCCGCGTCTCCCGTGCGGTCTGCATGACCGACTCTGGCCGGTTGCTCGCGGACTCGGCAAGTAGCCGTGCGCCGACTCGCTCAGGACCGCCAATCTCGCGGAAGGCCTGTTCGTGCGGCAGGGACGCCCCATCCTCTCTCCAGAAGCCAACATCTATAATCGCTGGCTCTGCTGTCCTTCGGTAGAACAACATCAGACATTCGAGATAGCGCAACTCACGACGGTCGATGCTTTGGATGGCGATGAGTTCTTGCTTGAGAGCCAGAGCCGGCTTATTTCGCTCAAGGATGGCGTCGAAGAACTCTAGAGAGATATCTGTCGGCCGAAGCTCGCGAGCATTTACGCCTGGGACTTCAAAGCGCCCCTGCTCAGTCATGTCTCGAGGCTTTGTGAGTTGCTCCGAACTTATATTGACGACCTTGCGAGTCAGCGCATCCCAGCAAATCTGAACTGTTCGCTCGACCGGTAGAACAGAGCAGGCCTCAGCGACCGCGATTCGCCCCGGTGCGGTCAGCTTGACCATGGCATCGGTGCTGCCAATGGGCCGGCTGTACTGCAGATATTCTTTCTTCCCCAGTTCTGCCAGCACCGGCATGAGAGAGCGCTCAGGCAAGCCGAGGAAGCGATAGATCTCGTGGGGCTGGGTGAGGCCTGCTCGCACAGCGCGAAGCACGGCGGTCTCTACTGGCGGCAGCGCGCGAACCTCTTTGACAAGCACGCGCACATTGAGGACGTAGATAGGTAGCCCCGCTTCCTTGAAGCACGTGAGCTGCAGGCCAGGACGACTCTCAGCCGCCTCGTTCAACATCGTCTGGAGCGTCACGGTTTCAACTCCTGAATTTGACAGTCATCGGGATTTCGTCGCATGTGCTCAATGACGTCCTTGAGCGGATTCAAGTCGCCCTTCACAGTCTGGCAGTAGTAATGGTCGCCGACGATGCCGAGTAGCTCTCTGCCTCGGGAGAGCGCAACGTTGATGCGCTCCATCTCCTTTAAGAAACCGAGGCTATCTACCTCGGAGCGGGTGACGGAGAACAGGACCACGTCAGCCTCTCGGCCTTGGAAGGCGTCTACTACGTTGACGTAGATGTCGCTGAAACTCTTCCACTCGTGTCGTCTCGATTGAACGCTTTGATCGAGACGCTGTCGCTGCTCGCCATAGCCCGTCAGTAACGCGACGCTGACTCTCTTTGCAGGAAATTTACCGTTCCTTATTTTGAAGTCTAGTAAGCCAAGTTGCTTCAGGATCTCCTCGACCTCAACATCGTTGTAGTGCGATGTTCCTATTTTTTGCGAGCGGTGCCTTGGCAGCCGTGACGTTGAGAACCACATGACAGGTTTTGGCCAAGCGCTCATCAAATGCTCGGCCGGCGCTCGTTCTACGCTTTTCAGCTGGCCGTTGTAGAAGCACTCGGAGACAAGATTTCCGAGTGCCGGCAACATCCGATGCTGGGTCGTCAGCGTCTTTCGCAGGTCTAGGGGAAGTCCCTCGGTCAGTCGCTGGAACAGCGTTAGTTTTTTGGTCTGCCGGGACCAGCCCAAACTTTTCGAGGAGGCCTGCGTTGCCCAGCTCGCGATCCTGAAATGGCGAAAGTTGCTTGTTGTCTCCCACGAGCACTGTCCGATGTGAGCGAGACATCGGCACGAGTACCTCCGTCGGTGTGGCAATCGATGCCTCATCGACGATGCATAGATCGTACGTCAGGTCGTGCTTGCCAGGGACGCTGGCCACGCCAAGGCATGTGCCGGCCACCACCTGAGCGGAGGCCACCACGGCGGCTTTGAACTCGACGCTGCGTCCAAACTCCGCTGACCAATCGGCGTGAATATGCAGCAGGTCCTTGAGTTGAGCCCCTCCCGGCGAGCGGTCGTTGTACTCATCGACCCAGATCCGCAACTCTTCAAGCGGACATTGGGTGAACTCGGCGAAGTCTTCCTTGGACACATATTTCGCAAGTTCGCCCCGGGCCTTGGTCGCGCTCCTATCAAGCTCATCCTGCTCGGCGGTCAAGCCGGTGAGCTCGTCCTTCATCTGCCGCAGGAACTCGGGCAGCAGTGGCTTTACCTTCTGCTCTTCAAGCAGCTTCGCAATTGCTTGGATACGCGATGTGACCTGCTCCAGGCGTGTCTTCAAGCTGCAAAGTTTGTCTAACGCCATAGAACGGTGGACTTGCTCCAGGGGGATGCCCAGCGCGGTGGCACGGTCTTCCAAAAACAATGCACCTGAGGCCAGAGCCCGCTTGCGGAGTACAGGCAGCTGCTCGTCGAGCAGTAGCTCGCGCGTGCTTTGGGCGATGCGGTCATCCTCTCGTTGGCCAATCCTAATGGCTTCGACTTTTCCGCCCGATTGCGAGACGATTCGCTCTAGGGAGTTGTCAAGCGCCACGTGCGTTTGCGATGTCAGCAGTACCCGCGCGTTCGGCTCGCGGCGCAGCGTTTGGAGAACGAGTTCAGTGATGAAAGTGGTCTTGCCTGTGCCAGGAGGACCCTCCACGACCAGCAGATCAGGTCCTGCGTACGCAGCAAGCACTGCTGCCTTCTTGTCGTCGTCAATCTTCGTCTGGATGAAATCGATGTCCTGGGACGGAGGCACGGACACCTTCTCCGGACTCGCAATCAGCTTCCCAAGCTCCGGATTCACAGACCGGCCGAATCTGACGGCCTCCACGGCCGCCCGCTGACGGTCTAATGCCATATCTGTGCGAGTTGAGTCAGTCTCGACACGGCCTGAATCGGGCAGGGCGGTAAGGCTGAGTCTGTTTCGGTCGCTTGGCCGGATCAGCAGGGTGTTTCCGTGCGCTCGCACAACGAGGCCCTGGAAAACGTCCCTTAAACCCGAATCTATAGAGACCTGTTGGTCCAGTAGCACGTTGGCTGTCTGATTGGGCGAGAGGGTCAGCTTCAGGAACTCTTGGAACTCTTCCTTCTTTTCGTACAAGAGGTGCGTTTGCCGCTGCTTTTCCATTGCAGCCTTCGCAGACAGCAGGTCCAGCCATGTGTAGAACAGCTTGCGTTCGCGCTCCTCCAATTGTTGGTGTTTGCGCTTCTCATGTGCCTCGGCGAGTACCTCGCGCATTGCTGCCAACGAAGCGGTTGATGCCGCTGGGGCAGTGCCGGTGATGTCGAATCGGACGCCCAGCTCAAACGCTTGCTTGGTACGTCGCTCGAGCTCCGATGCTGAGTAATCTCGAGCGCTCACGAGAGCCAGCTTGCTGCCGAACTCATCAGGTCGCGCGATGTAGCCATACTTGTCCCCGTAGAGATACATGCTCCAGCCTGGCCGCGCCGGATCTTCAGGCATTTGCTCGCCGACTGCCTGGGCAAGATCTGCGGTCACAAATCGGTCAGCATCAGAATTGTTGATGGCCATGTCGTGCTCAAGCGTCGCGCGGACCTTGTTCGTTAGAACGAAGAGCGCTACCGGCTTCGTTGGCAACGCCTGCGGAGCGGCCTGTGCGAGCTCTGCAATCAACACGGCAGCCATAGCTAGCCGATCGGCAGGACTGTCTGTCGAGAGGCATCGCCGTAGCAGTTGCCGTACGCCAGGAGGAACGTCTACCTCTTCCACGACGCGCTGGACGTCCGCTGCAGTCTTCACTGGCATTGCACTAAGCAAACTTAGGCTCAGAACGGCGAAGCCGAAGACATCGCGGCTGTAGCTGTAGCTGCCGTCATCTGGTTCGGGCGGGGAGAACGGCTCGGATGCGAACTGGGCAAGCGTGACGCCAGGCGCAAGATAGTTCCGGATTTTCGAAATACCGAAGTCGCAGAGGCGGACCTGGCCCTCGGGCGTCAGCAGTACATTGCTTGGTTTGACGTCCCGGTGTGCCACACCGCGGGAGTGGGCGAAGGACAGAGCCTCCAGCACAGGAAGACCAATTGTTTGGTAGTAGCTATCCCAGTCGGGAAATGCAGACTGGGAGGAGGGCGTTTCCAGATACCTCGTTTTGAGATCTTGGTCGACCCAGTCCATCACTAAGTAGTGCACTTCCTCGTCGTCGTCACGCCCAGAGTCTAGGATGCGGATGATTCCAGGGTGCTTCAGCTCCGATAGCGCCTGGACCTCTCGGCGGAACGATTCCTCGACGATGTCGTCCGGCTCACCCGTGACGCGGAAAACCTTTACAGCGACAGTTTCGCCAGTCTCCGTGTCTGATGCTTGGTAAACCTGTGCCAAGCCGCCGCTACGAGGCTTGCCGCGTGTCACGTACCTGCCATCGGCAAGGATTAGCTTCGGCACCTTCAACGTGCTAGCTTTCACTACCGCATCTGAACTCTGCATAAACCTCATTCCTCCCTGATGCGGCACTTTATAGGCATACCGCTGCAGGCGATTCTGACAGTGCTGGGGGAGGTCTGCATAAATCACATCACGATGTGCTCGGCATTAATTTGAAGCCTTGAGACGATACGGTGCATGAAACAGCACTGACTTGGCTTGGGAAAGACGACCATCAGGACCGAGCGGGCTCATGGATCAACAACGTTCGCAAGTAAGCATGTCCGCGTTTGCTGGTACCGAGCAGAGAAGCAACAGGCTTGGGCTGCACTGCGTATCAATGAGGTTCGGGTATCTGCTCGTTCATGTGTTTATTGTGCAGACAGTAAGCTGGCGGCGATTTGATACCAATTCGCAACGGGGCTCTAGTGGTTCTTTAGCCTACAACCACCTCTTGCACCTCTGTGTCTAACGTCTGCTTTTGGCCCCGATTCCGGCCCTGAACGAGCGGCTGCTCCTGGCCCCACAGCGGCCTGTAGGCATCATCGGTCCAAGGTCTGCAACCGCTGCACAGCCGACACCCACACGTCAAAGCTGAAAAGCGGTAGTGGGCCTAACCCCTCGTACTGCTCGAGACCGCTCCCCGCGTGAATCCCATTTCAACGCACGCGCAAATGCTCCGCCAAGTGGCCCAACAAACTATCCACCTTCGGCAGCAGCCGCTTGCTGCGCGGCCACACGATGTGCAGCGGTAATCCCTCCAGATCGTAGTCCGGCAGGATCGGCACCAACTGCCCTGCACGCAGTGCGTCCCCTGCCAGCCAGGTCGCCAGTTGCGCGACCCCCAGGCCCGCCACCACGGCGTTGAGCTGTGCCTCTCCGTCGCCCACGACGATGCGGCTGTCCACCACGCGCCGCTCGGTCGGGCCGGCTCCATGGGAAATGAGCCAGGGGCTGGCCGTGCCGTCCGCGCGGCCGTAGGTGATCGCGTCGTGCGAGGACAGCAGGTCTTCCAGCGTGGCGGGCACGCCCTTGCGCTCCAGATAGGCGAGTGAGGCGCAGAAGATCAGGCGCTCCTTGCCGAGGAACCGGTGCCCCAGGTTGGCGGGCCAGGTGTCGGCGCCGCCGATGCGCACGGCGACGTCGATGCCGTCATCCACCACGTCCACGAAGCGGTCGGTGAACGAGACGTGCAATTGCACCGCGGGGTGATCCGCCGCAAAGGCCATGAGCCAGGCCATGACCTGGCGGCGACCGAAGGTGGCGGGCACGTCCACGCGCAGGCGGCCGGATGGCTCGGCGGTGTCGGATGCCAGCACGCGTTCGGCCGATTCGATGTCTTCCAGCACGCGCAGGCAAACCCGGTGGAAGGCGGTGCCAGCGTCGGTCAACTGCAGCTTGCGGGTGGTGCGCTCGAACAGCCGGGTGCTCAGCCGCGCCTCCAGCCGCGCGATGGATTTTCCGACGGCGGAACCGGTGAGGTTCAGCCGGTCTGCCGCGGCCGCGAAGCTGCCGGCGGCGGCGACGGCGACAAACACGTCGATGCCTTTGAGGCGTTCCGAGCTGTTCACGATGGCGGGGCCCTCCGATGGTCGATTGCAGAATTTTTCTCCATTGAATCAGGAAAAAGCATCCAACAGAAGAAACCCTGGATTGAATAAGCTGGTGGATCAGCAAGAAGAAGGCGTTGCCCATCCCCATTTCCCATTCCCCATCCCATCCGTATGCCCACGCTCGCCACAGAACCCCTCACCACCGAACCCACCGGCACGAAAGCCGGGGCATCGTCCATCGTCGTCCTGGCGGTGTCCGCGTTCGTGATCGTGACCACCGAATTCCTGATGGTGGGGTTGCTGCCGGCATTGGCCCGGGACCTGGGCGTGTCCGTTTCCACGGCCGGCCAGTTGGTGACGCTCTTTGCCGTGGTGGTGATGCTGTGCGGGCCGGCGCTGACGGCATGGCTGGGCCATATCGAGCGCAAGCGCCTGTTCGTAGCGGTGCTGGTGCTTTTTGCCGTGTCGAATGCCGTCGCGGCGATGGCGCCCAATCTCTGGGTTTTGGCGATCGCGCGCATCGTGCCGGCCCTGGCCTTGCCCGTGTTCTGGGGCACGGCCAGCGAGACCGCCGCGCAACTGGCCGGGCCGCAGCGGGCGGGCAGGGCGGTGTCGACGGTCTACCTGGGCATCTCGGGCGCCATGCTGTTCGGCATTCCGCTGGGCACCCTGGCCGGCGATGCGGTGGGGTGGCGCGCTGCCTTCTGGATCCTGGCGGCCCTGTCGCTGGCGGTGGCCGCGCTGCTGCAGATGGCCATGCCCCGCATGAAAGCCGGCCAGCGCGTGGGCTTGGCGGCGCAGGCACGCCTGCTGCGCCATCCGGCGTTCATTGCCAATGCGGTGCTGTCCGTGGTGGTGTTCACCGCGATGTTCACCGGCTATACCTACCTGGCCGAGTTGCTGGAGCAGGTGGCGCAGGTGCCGTCATCGCAGGTGGGCTGGTGGCTGATGGGCTTTGGCGCGGTGGGTTTGATCGGCAACTGGCTGGGCGGCCTGTGGGTGGATCGCAGGCCCCTGGCGGCGACGGCCGCGTTCAGCGCGATGCTGGCGGTGGGCATGGTGGCGGTCATGTGGTTGGCGCGGCAACCCATTGGGTTGGTCGCCGCGCTGGCGGTCTGGGGCGTGGCCAACACGGCGCTCTATCCGATCTGCCAATTGCGGGTGATGAAGTCGGCGCCGGATGCGCAGGCGCTGGCCGGGACGGTCAACGTGTCGGCGGCCAATGGCGGGATCGCGCTGGGCGCCATGCTGGGGGGCGCCAGCATTTCGCTCTGGGGTGTGGGCAGCGTGGCGCTGGCTGGCGCGGTGGTGGCCCTGGTGGCCGTGGCGGCGTGCCCGTGGGTGGCACGGTGGGCCCGCAAGGGACAGGCCTAGCCGCTGGAGCCCAAGGCCAAGCCTGCCCGCGTGGACGGGCAGGCAGGGGCCGATGGGCCAGGAAAGCGGATCAGGCCGCCCGCCCGGCCGGTCATTTCCCGATCCAGGTCAAATCGGTGCCCAGCGCATGTTTCACTAGGGCATTACGCTATCAAAAATATAGCAACCAGTCCGCCGTCAGCGCAAACCGGTTCCCGCGCCCACGTCGTTCTTGCGTTCGATCAGCTCGATCTTGTAGCCATCGGGGTCGGTGACGAATGCGATCACCGTCGTGCCGCCCTTGACCGGCCCCGCCTCGCGCGTGACGTTGCCGCCGGCGGCCTTGATCTTTTCGCAGGCCGCATAGGCGTCCGGCACGCCCAGGGCGATGTGGCCGTAGGCCGTGCCCAGGTCGTAGCTTTCGGTGCCCCAGTTGTAGGTCAGCTCGATCTCGGCCTGGCCGGGGTTGCCGCCGTCGAAGCCCAGAAAGGCCAGCGAGTATTTGTACTCGGGGTTTTCGGACTGGCGCAGCAGTTGCATGCCCAGGACGTTGGTGTAGAAATCAATCGAGCGCTGGAGGTTGCCAACGCGCAGCATCGTGTGGAGGAATCTCATGCCCGCGATTGTGCCGGCAACTCGAAGACCAGGCACGTCGTCGTGGCGTGGGCGTAGAGCGTGCCGTCCGGTCCCACCAGCCGGGCGTCGGCGGTGGCCAGCTGGCGGCCGCAGTGGATCACGCGGCCTTCGGCGCGCACACGCGGCACCTTGGGCGTGAGGGCCTTGACGATGTTCACGCTCAGCTCGGCCGTGGTGTAGCCGCGCCCCACCGGCATGCGGGTATGCACCGCGCAGCCCAGGGCCGAATCGAGCAGGGTGGCGAACCAGCCGCCATGCACCGTGCCCATGGGGTTGAGGTGGGCCGTGCGGGGCGTGCCCTGGAAGACGGCCGCGCCTTGGCCCACTTCGATGAGCGAGAAGTCCAGCGTCTGCGCGATGGGCGGGTAGGGCAGTTGGCCGGCCAGCATGGACTGCATGACCTCCAGCCCGGTCTTGCCGGCAATCTGCGCCGGTGTCGCAACGCCGGCCCCGGGGCCGGCGCTCATGCGCTCCATCACGGCCTGTTCCTGCGCAAGCCACTGCGCCAAGGTGTCTTCGTTCGCCATGGGCATCTCCTTGATTGCATCTGCAATTGTTGTAGCTACAATCATATGCCATGGATGCCCCCACCAAACCCCGAGGCTGTACGAACCTCAAACTGCGCCAGGTCACCCGCCTGGTCACGCAGCACTACGACACCGAGGTCGGCAAGACCGGGCTGAAGACCACGCAGTATTCGCTGCTCTCGCACATCCAGAGCCTGGGCCCCGTGCGCCCGGGCGATCTGGCGCGCGCCATGCGCATGGATGCGTCCACGCTCACCCGCAATCTGCGGCCGCTGCAGGACGCGGGCTGGGTGGCGGTGGCGGCGGGAGACGACGCCCGCAGCCGCAGCGTGCAGCTCACCGAATCGGGCCGTGCCAAGCGCCAGGAGGCCCAGCGCCATTGGCGCATTGCGCAGGAGGCGCTGAACGAGCGCTTGGGCGTGGCGCACGTGGCCGCCCTGCACGCGCTGCTCGACGACACGGTGCGCTTGCTGGATGCCGGCGCGGCCGCTGACCCGCCGCCCTGAGCGGCTTCGCCCGAACGACACCCCCGGTTCCCCCAATCCACGCTTTCTCCGCAAAAAGGCTCGCCCATGCTGTCTCGATCCGCCGCACGCTGGCTGCAGCGCCATGGCATCCACTACGGCTGGCTCGTGGCCGGCATCACCTTCCTGACCATGCTGACGATGTCGGCGGCACTGGGCCTGCCGGGCGCGATGCTGCAGCCGCTGTCCAAGGAGTTCGGCTGGACGACAGACCAGATCTCCACCGCGCTGGCACTGCGCTTTGCGCTGTTCGGGCTGATGGGGCCATTCGCCGCCGTGCTGATGGAGCGCTGGGGCCTGCGGGCGGTGATGTGCCTGGGACTGGCCCTGGTCGGCACCGGCATGGCACTGGTCACGCTGGCCAGCCAGCTGTGGCAATTGTTCGTTCTGTGGAGCCTGCTGCTGGGCCTGGGCACCGGCCTGACGGCGCTGGTACTGGGCGCGGTGGTGGCCAACCGCTGGTTCGTCGCACGGCGCGGCCTGGTCGTCGGGCTGCTGACGGCCAGCGCGGCGACGGGGCAGCTGGCGTTCCTGCCGTTCGCGGCCTGGATGATCGAGCACTGGGGCTGGCGCTCCGCCATCGCGCCGATTTTCGTGGCCTGTGCGGTGGTGGGCGCTCTGGCGCTGGCCTTCGTGCGTAACCGGCCGTCGGACGTGGGCCTGGCCGCCTATGGCGACACCGCGCCCGCCGCCGCAACGCCGCCGCCGCCCGCCATGGCGATGAACTTCGCCACGCCGTTCAGGGCGCTGGCCGAGGCATCGCGCAGCGGCACATTCTGGATCCTGTTCGCCACTTTCTTCATCTGCGGCTTGTCCACCAACGGGCTGCTGCAGACCCACTTCATCTCGCTGTGCGCGGACAACGGCATGGGCGCCGTGCCCGCCGCGTCGGTACTGGCGATGATGGGCGCGTTCGATTTCGTGGGCACGGTCCTGTCGGGCTGGCTGTCCGACCGGTACGACAACCGCAAGCTGCTGTTCTGGTACTACGGCTTGCGTGGCCTGTCGCTGTTCTGGCTGCCGCATTCCGAGTTCACGTTCTACGGACTGGGCCTGTTCGCCATGTTCTACGGGCTGGACTGGATCGCCACCGTGCCACCCACCGTCAAGCTGGCCGGCGCCACGTTCGGCCCGCAAAAGGTCGGACTCGTCTTCGGGTGGATTTTCGCGGCCCACCAGATCGGCGCGGCCGTGGCGGCCTGGGGCGCGGGCCTCACGCGCACGCTGCTGCTGACCTACACCCCGGCGCTCTACGCGGCGGGTGCGGCCTGCCTGCTGGCGGCCGGCCTGGTGCTGCTGATCCAGCGGCCGGCCCGGCCCGCGAAAGCCGTGGCACAGCCCGCCTGACCGGAGTCGCCATGTCTTCCACCGCCACATCCGCCTCTGCCCTGGCTTCGGCTTCTTCGGCGTCAGAGCCGCCCCAGCTGGATCCCCGCACCCGCCGCATGCTGGAGGCGCCGCTGGCGCCATTGCTGTTGCGCATGGCGGCGCCGAACGTACTGATCATGGTGGCGCAGGCTTCGGCGGGCCTGATCGAAACGTGGTTCATCGGCCGCCTTGGTACTGATGCGCTGGCTGGCATGGCGCTGGTCTTTCCCATCGTCATGCTGATGCAGATGACGTCTGCCGGCGCCATGGGCGGTGCCATCGCGTCCGCCATCGCCCGCGCTTTGGGCCGCCGCGATCTTGCGCAGGCTGAATCGCTGGCGTGGGCCGGGCTGGTGATTGCCATCGCCTTCGGCTTTTTGTTCACGGTGGTGCTGTGGTGGGGTGGGGCGGCGCTTTACCGTTCGATGGGCGGGGAGGGCGCGTCGCTGGAGGCAGCGCTCACCTATTCGCACACAGTGTTTGCCGGCGCGGTGCTGGTGTGGCTGTTCAACGCATTGTCGGCGGTGGTGCGCGGAACGGGAAACATGGCGCTGCCAGCCAAAATCACGACCGCCGGCACGGTGCTGCTCGTGCCGCTGTCGCCAGTCCTGATCTTCGGCTGGGGGCCGATTCCCGGCCTGGGCATTGCCGGGGGCGCGCTGGCGCTGGTGTTGTATTACCTGGGCGGAACGCTGGCGCTGTGCGCGTATCTGCGTTCGCGTCACAGCTTGCTGCGGCTGTCTCGCCAAGGGCTTCAATGGCGCTGCGCCTTGTTCGGCAGCATCTTGCGGGTTGGGCTTGCAGGCGCCGTATCGACGCTTGCCACCAATCTCACCATTGGCATCGCCACGGGACTGGTCGGGCATTTCGGGCCGGCCGCCATTGCAGGCTATGGCACGGCATCGCGGCTGGAATACATCCTCGTCCCCTTGGTGTTCGGACTGGGGGCGCCACTGGTCACACTGGTCGGCACATGCCTGGGCGCTGGCGACCGCGCCCGCGCGCTGCGCGCGACCTGGATCGGCGCAGCCGTCGCGTTTGTACTGACCGAGGGCATCGGCGTGACCGCCGCGCTGTTTCCCCATGCGTGGCTTGGCCTGTTCGGTTCCGATCCCGCGATGCTGGAAGCCGGCGCCCAATATTTGCGGATCGTAGGACCGGTCTACGGCTTTTTCGGACTGGGACTGGCGCTGTACTTTGCCTCACAAGGCGCCGGACGGCTGGCTTGGCCGGTGGGCGGAAACGTTGCGCGGTTGATGGTCGCTGGCATCGGCGGCTGGTGGGCGATGGAATCCGGCGGAACGCTGATCCAAGTGTTCATGGCCCAGGCGGTAGCGCTGGTGGTGTATGGGTCGATGAATGCAATGGCCATCGCGGGCGGCGCCTGGTTCGGCCGCGTGGGTTGGCCCAAGCTACATATGGCGGCCAAGACAGGATCGTCAGGCTGACGCGAGACAGGAATGGGTCGATGAAAACTCTCAGCACTGATCCATCACTAGATACGATGTATATTCTCAAGCACCTCTTTTGAGGGCGATTAATAATCTGTAATGATTATTAATTGAGATTTAATTGATTTTTCGGATTCATCCGCTGAATCAGGTACATAACCTGATTCAGCGAGGATTCCATGCTCACACTCACCGTCGTCGCCACCAAGGGCGGCGTAGGCAAAACCACCCTCTCAGCCAACCTGGGAGGGCTGCTCGCCGATCTCGGCTACCGCGTCCTTCTGGTCGATGCGGACGTTCAGCCATCGCTCACCCGGTATTTCAAGTTGTCCCATGTGGCCGATAACGGCCTGACCAGCATGGTAATGGGCGGCATTTTGTCCGCCGACTGCGTGAGCCATATCGAATTGCCTCCGGAGGATTTTCCGGGAGACCATTCTCGCTTGAATGTGCAGGGTGGTTTCATGCACCTGGTCGCCTCCGATACACGCGACGGACGGCTGCAGGACTGGCTGTCCAACCGCCTTGATCGCCTCGTGCGAATCCGCATGTCGCTCGCCAGCGCCGACGTGCAGCGCGACTATGACGTGGTGATCATCGACACGCAAGGTGCGGTGGGCCATCTGCAGGATGCCGCTGTCAACGCAGCCGACATCCTGATCGCCCCCGCCTCGCCCGACATCGTGTCGGCGCGCGAATTCGTGGACGGCACGCTCAAACTCATGGAGCGCCTGGAGTCTTCGGTGAACATGGGGTTCACCGTTCCGGCCATGAAGGCCATCATCAACCGCGTGGAGCGCACCGTGGATTCGGACGCCATGTCGGGCCTCATCCGAAACCAGTTCCTGGAGATGCGCGGGCGCGTGTCCGTCCTCTCCACCACCGTGCCCAGCACGGTCGCCTACAAGAAAGCAGCGACGGCACAAGTGCCCGTGCACTGGATCGACCCCGTCAAGGCGGGCGACGTGATGCATGCGCTGCTTTGGGAATTGATCCCCTCACTCGTCAACAAGTACGCCCCGAACCACCGGGGCGAGATCGTGCAGGCCATCCGGCCAGCACATGAGTCTCCGGCCGAGCCGGAGCCCAAGGAGGTAGCCGGCCCTGCCGGCAGCACGGCATCAGCGTGAGAAGGACGGTGGTGAAACCCCATGCCTTCGCACACCCCCGAAACGCTGACGGCGGCGCAGCGGGCCGAGCGCCTGCGCCTGAGCGATCATGATGCCGGCCCCTCCACACAACAGGACGCCACCATGAGCACCGAAACCAAGCCTGCCCCTACCGCCCCCGCCAAAGCCGCGGCCAAGCCGGACAGGAACGAGAAATACCGCGAGCAGGCGAGGGCGGCGCTCGCGCTGCCGCCCTTGCGCAACGCCACCGAGGGCCTGGACCCGAGGTCCGACATGGACATGTCGTTCTCGCTGCTGTCCGTGGACGACGTGGAGCCTTACGAGCACAACCCGCGCACGCAGCCAAACCCGCTGTACGACGAGATCAAGGCGAGCATCCAGGCCGATGGCATCACCAATGCGATCACGGTGACCCGCAGGCCGGGCCAGGAACGCTACACGACCTACGGCGGCGGCAACACGCGCCTGATGATCGCCAAGGAATTGTTCAAGGCCGGCGATCAGCGCTTCGCACGGCTGCACGTCATCGTCAAGGCCTGGGCAGGCCATGCCCGCACGATCGCTGCGCACCTGGCCGAGAACAAGATGCGCGGCGACATCTCGTTCTGGGAGAACGCGCAAGGCGTGAACACCTTCAAGGCCGAGCTGGAGAAGGAGCGGGGCAAGCCGCTGACGGCCAACGAACTCAATGCCGAGTTGAAAAACATGGGCCTGAATTTCGGCATCCGAGTCCTGCAGAACTTCGCTTTTGCGGTGGATTTCCTCTCGCCCATCGGACCTTGGCTGCGCGCGACAGAAGTCAATACGGTGATTCGGCCCCTGGTCGGAGCCCTGCACCAACTCGGCGATCGGCTGGACCGGCGCGTGGATGTACAGCAAGCCATCCAGGCGGCGCTGCATCGCCACGCCAACTCGATAGCGGCGCAAGTTGCGGCGAAGACCGCTCAACAGCAGCAAGCAGGCAGCGAGGAGAAGGTGACACCGCCCACGCTGGACGTTCCGTTGTTGGTGCAGGACTTGCACGACACCGTGGCTGCGGTGCTCAAAGTGAATGCGCAAGCGGTCCCCGCGATGATCTCGGCCCTGGAGAGCAATGCCCGTATCTCTGCCGAGACGCTGCGGCAGGTCAAGGTCGCACCGCCTGCGGCCGCGCCGGCGGCACTACCGCACCAACCGCCGCTGGCCGGCATGCTGGCCCCCGTCCCTGCGGCCCGGGCACCAGCGCCCATCTCGGCGCCGGCTCGACCCGCTGCACAGCCCTCCGCGCCCGCCCATGCCCCCGATCTGCCGGCTCCGCTCCCCGATTCGTCCCTGCTGATGGCCGAATCCCCGAATGCCAACCTGCAGGGCCTGGTGCTGGAGCACCTGAGCAATCTCAACGACGTCGTGCCGTTGCACGACATCCTGTGCCACGCCCAAAGCATGCCCTTCGGCTACCTGGCCGATCTGCCCGAGCAGGATATCGCCCATGCCAGTGGGCAAGCCCTGCCCGAGGCGCAGGTGGTGCTGCGCGCCGCGCTCTGGAAGGTGCTTGCCGCCCTGTCGGGCCAGTACGACCGGCGCGTCACCGCAACGATCACCGACGTGAACGCATCGCGCTGGACGCAGGCCGTGGCCAAGGGTCCCCAGGGCTTCGAGGAAGCGTGCCTGGAGGCCGCGACCGTGCAGGTGCAGTCCCTCGATGGTCAGCCAGCCATCGCGCTGCCGGACCTCTACCAGGTCCTGGCCGCGCCCGACGTGGGCTTCTCGCTCACCCGGCTCATGGCCGTGATGGAGCGCATCCGGCTCAACCATCCCGAGCGATTCCTGCCCGGGTGGGAGCCGCTCTTTTGATGCACCCGGCCTGACACGTCAGGCTTGGATTCCCACGCGGCACAGCAAGAAATCAAAGCAAAAGGAGAGGTCACATGCCCGCCACGTTCGTCCACCGCGACGGCACCGAATTCATCGCCGAGGGCCTCGCCCACGGCATTCCCATCGATCCCCGGATGCCCGCGGGGTTTGACGACACGCCCAACGATACGCGTCCGCCCTCGCATGGCAAGTGGTGGTACTTGCCTTTCATCCGCACCGAGACCATCGAAGCGATGGATGCGTTCTACGCCCAGCGAACGGACGAATACGCCGCCGCGGGCCGGGAACACTGGCGCGAGAACCGCGCAAAGTGGCTCGCCGCCTGGCCCTCGGGCACCCGTTACGACGTGCGGTGCCTGGATGGCGGCGCATGGGACCGCTCCACCAATTGGGGATCGTTTCCGACGCTGGAACAGGCCGTGGAGTGCGCCCTGAACCGGGGTGCGGCCATGAATCGCATCGCCTGTGCGATGCCGGATGCGGTCACCGCCGGAGGAACGCTCTGATGGCGGTCGAATTCTTCCTCATCGATGCGCCGCACACGGTGCCCGCCGAGCATGCGGCTTGGCAAGAAGCTCTGGCAAGGTGGCGCATCGCCGCCGATCGTGTCTTCCAGTGCGAGAGCTGGGACCACTCGCAATTCGAGCGCCTGAACCAGGTTGCCGTGGACGCCAAGCACGAGGCCGATCGCCTGGAGCAGATCGCGCGCATGGCCTGGCGCAACGCGCCGCTTGGCGCACCGCCGGTGAAATCGCGCCCGGAAGGGAGCCTGTAGCCCATGCTCGCCATCACCAATCCCATGCTCAAGCGCATGCTGCTGGAGCATCTCGTGGAACACATGGACCAGGGTGGCTTCGATGCCTTGTTGACCGCGGGCTTCACGCCCGAGTTCCTGGACAGTCTGCGCCACCGGCCCGCGCGCGACCTGATCAACATCGCGCAGACCGAGCTGGACATCCGCGTCGCGCTGCCGCAGCGCGCGATCGCCGCCTGCCTGCAGCGCCTGGACTGGCAGCGCCGGGACGCGCATCTGCGCGAATACTTCATCCGCCACGGCGCCTCGCGCCAGATGGTCTGCCAGTTCTTCAAGTTAACGGCTGATGAATTCCGCGATCTGCGGGAGCTGCTGGTCCCCGATGGCGTGCCCAGCGGCCGGCCCTCGATGCCCAGCGAGCGGCTGCGCGACGAGATCCACCGGGTCTGGCACGAGATGGAGCGCTCGGGCGAGCACCCCACGCTGCGCGAGCGCATCTACGCGCTGCACCAGCGCTTTCCGGACCTGCGCATCCAGGCCCTGCACGCCACCGTGACCGAGTTCGACGAGGCCGTGGCCACGTCCAGCAGCAACTTCGGCTCTCTCTGAAAGGACATCTCCCATGGGCGCGAACAAAGTCACCCACCTCTCCAACCGGCATGAGCGGCGCGCGCGCCGGGCAACCAGCTCGGCAGTGGACGTGGCGATCGCGCCCACGGACCCCCCATCCATGGAACAGACATCCATGCAGGGCCTGACGCCCAGCCCGACCGCGGCCAACGACCTGCACGGTGCGCTGCTCGGCCAGGCGGTCCTGCTCGACTGGCTCGGGCAGGCACCCATCTCGTTTCACCGGGCCTACGTGGACATCGCCGGTGGCGTGGTGCCGGCGCTTTGGCTGTCCAGCGCCATGGCGCGCATGGTCCATGCGCCTCGGGAGAGCTTCCAGGGCGACACCTTCGTGTTCGCCATGTCGGCTCAGGAATGCGAGCAGGAAACCGGCATCAGCCGCGGACAGCAGGAAACCTGCCGCCGCCAGCTGATCGCAGCCGGCCTGGTCTCGGAGCAGTCCGGCCAGCGCAAGCCCATCGTCTACTCCCTGCACCTGGATGCCATCGCCCGGGCCCTGATCGAGCAGGCCGAGCCGCTCGCGCAGATGCTCCACTTCTTGCAGCCGCAGGATGCGGCAATGGAGTCTGGCTTCCCAGCGCTCCCCACAGTGCGGCAGATCGCCAAGTGATCACAGGCCTTCGGCGGATCGAATCCGCCCCAGAGCAGCCCTCGTTCCACGGCTCTGTAGCGCCGGACGAGGCGTTGCGCCTGCTCGCGGCCCAGGGGTTCATCCAGTTCCACCCGGCCCTGGCCGAGCGGCTGGACAACTTCAAGGCGGCGGTATTCCTGGGGCACGCCCTGTATTGGACACGGCATCTGGCCAAGACCGGCGCGCACCGCGGTGGATGGTTCTTCCTCACCGCCAAGCAGTGGCAGCAGGCCACCGGCCTGACGACGCGCGAGCAGACGACGGTGCGCGAACTGCTGGTGCGCGAGCAACTGCTCTCCGAGCATCTGGCGGGCAAGCCTGGACGGCTGCACTTCAAGGTCAACCTGCAACGACTGGCCGCGTGGGCCAACCTGCCGCAGGAGCAGGTCGTTTCCAAACCTGGCTCACCGCTGGGCTGGGAGGCGCTCGCCCCCTGGTTCGGCCAGTGCGTGAGTTTCTACCGGCCGCTGTCCGATCTCACGGGCAGCGTGGCCGGTGGCCTGTACCTGTCCTATCTTCTGCAGCAGCAGCGCCGCGCGCTGGTGGCCCGGGCGTCATGCCGCGGACCCCAGGGCGACGGGTACTTCCGCGTCTCCCAAGAGGACATCCGCATCGCCCTGTGCCTTGGCCCCAAGACACAGCGCAATGCGCGCGATCGGCTCAAGCGCGCCGGTCTCGTCCATGAATACTCCACCACGGTCCGGCTCAACCTGGGCGCGATCATGGCCTGCCTGCAGGGCCAGGAGCAAAAGCTGCTGCCCTCCCGGGGCAGGAAGCCGCAGCAGGCCATGCATCTCGTGCCGGCTCCGGCCACGGTCCCGTCCGTGCCGAAGCCCACGTCGATCGCGCCGATCGCTCAAGCGATGCGCCAGGTGCCGGAGATCCCCACCGGGCCATTGCGGCGCTGGCTGGCCTCGCCCGGCCAGCCCGCGGCAAAGCAGCTCCCGCTGTTCGGTCCCATGGTGGCAAGCCCAGTGCCCGGTGCGATCGGAACGCAGTCCGAGGGCCGCGCGGCCAGCAGCGCGCCAGTCTCCCAGGTCATGAGCATGTTCGCTCCCCGCGCGCCCAGCCCGTTGATGAGCCAACGCGCACAGAATTCTGCGGGACAGAACGCGGTCCCATCCGCGTCCGCTCCACGTTCGGACACGCCCGAGTGTCAATCGTTTGCCCTTTTGTCGAAACTTGAATCGACAAATGCCGAAACGTCGAAACTTGAATGCCCAAACGTCGAAACTAAATTGCCGTTTTGTCGAAACCATATAAATAGGGTATTCAATAAACCTCCAACTCCTCTTACGCGCGACCCTGGGCAGCCTTGCCCTGTGGACAACTCGGCGGTACAGCAGGACGCAGAGTGTGGTCGTGGTCGGAACGTTGATCCTTCCCCGGACAGCCGCGAAGAGACCGCTGCGCCAGCACCAGTGCAGCAGGAACCCGTTGTCCAACAGCGAGAGGCATCGGGGCCACCGGGAAGTCTTGCCGACCAGCCAGTCCACCAGCCGGCACCCGAGCCGACCCATCAAGGCGATTCGCTGTTCATGCCCGACCGGCTGGAGTCGGAATGGCACGTAGGGGTGAACAAGGTCATGGCCACTGCGCCGCAGGCCATTCGGCAGCAGCTGCTGGACGAGTTGCAAGGGCATCTGGCCGGCAACAAGGCGATCCACAACCCACCCGCTTGGCTGCACGCCCTGGTGCGGCACCACGAAAAGGGCACGCTGGTGCTGACCATGGCCGATCGGGTCGCCGCTCGACGCGAGGTCGAGCGCGAGCGTGCGGCAAAGCAGGAAGCCCGTTCGGCCAGGGAATGCACCGAGGCGCAACAGGCTGCCGCGTCCGAGCCGCACCGCAATGACTCGGACACCGCGCTGTCCGCACGGGCCAAGCTGGACAAGCTGCGCCAGGAGCTTCGGCAGAAGGCTGGAACGACCGGCATCCGGCGGGGAAAGGCTGGGTCACGATGATCCGTTGCAGCCGACTTCAGCACGGGGCAGGGGCACGTCGTGCCCACGTGGAGCGTTTTTGCACCAAACGGCACGTCGTGCCACGTCGGAGCGTTTTGCACCAAACGGCACCGTCGTCGCCACGTGGAGCCGTTTTGCACCAAACGGCACCGTCGTGCCACGTGGAGCGTTTTGCACCAAACGGCACCGTC
>NZ_BAAJYR010000054.1:0-19914 GCF_057546605.1 Acidovorax sp. KPB24-03
ATTGTGCTGGAGGCCGTTTTGGTGCCAAGCCTTCGGGCTAGGCGCGCCCGGCCTGCAGGAACAACTGGTAAGCCGGGTTCAGCGTTTCTTCCACGTACGGGTAGCCCAGTGTGGCCAGGAAAGCGTCGAACGCCGCCGCATCGCCCGGCGGCACCTGCATGCCCACCAGAATGCGCCCGTAGTCGGCGCCCTGGTTGCGGTAGTGGAACAGGCTGATGTTCCAGCTCGGCTGCATCAGGCTCAGGAACTTGAACAGCGCCCCCGGCCGCTCGGGGAAGACGAAGCGCAGCAGCCGCTCCTCCTGCGCGAGCGCCGAGCGGCCGCCCACCAGGTGGCGCAGGTGCTCCTTGGCCAGTTCGTCGTGCGTGAGGTCGAGCGCCTCGAACCCGTGGCGCTGGAAGTTGCGGGCGATCTTTTCCGACTCGCCCTTGCCGTGCGTGGTCAGGCCCACGAACACGTGGGCGCGTGCGGCGTCACTGATGCGGTAGTTGAACTCGGTCACGTTGCGCGGGCCGCCGGGCAGTTCCCCCACTACCTCGCAGAACCGCTTGAAGCTGCCGCGCTCTTCCGGAATGGTGACCGCCAGCAGGGCTTCGCGTTCCTCGCCCACCTCGGCGCGCTCGGCCACGAAGCGCAGGCGGTCGAAATTCATGTTGGCGCCGCACAGGATGGCCGCGTAGGTCTCGCCCCGCGTCTTGTGGGTATCCACGTACTGCTTGATGGCGGCCACGGCCAGGGCGCCGGCCGGCTCCACGATGCTGCGCGTGTCCACGAAGATGTCCTTGATCGCGGCGCACACGGCGTCGGTGTCCACGGTCATGAATTCGTCCACCAGGCCCTGGGCCACGCGGAAGGTCTCCTCGCCCACCAACTTGACGGCCGTGCCGTCGGAGAACAGGCCCACGTCGGCCAGTGTGACCCGGCTGCCGGACGCCACGGATTGCGCCATGGCGTCGGAATCGTTCATCTGCACGCCGATCACACGGATCTCGGGGCGCACCGCCTTGATGTAGTTGGCGACGCCGCTCACCAGCCCGCCGCCGCCAATGGCGACGAACACGGCATCAAGCCGGTTGCTGCCCAGGCTCTGCAGCTGGCGCAGGATTTCCATAGCGATCGTGCCTTGGCCGGCGATCACGTCGGGATCGTCGAAGGGGTGTACGAAGGTCAGGCCCTGGGCCGCCTGCAACTGGGCCGCGTGCTCGTAGGCGTCGGAATAGCTGTCGCCGTGCAGCACGACCTCGCCGCCCAGCGTCCGGACGGCATCCACCTTGAGCTGGGGCGTGGTCGTCGGCATGACGACGACGGCGCGGGTCCCCAGCTTGTGCGCGCTCATCGCCACGCCCTGCGCATGGTTGCCAGCCGAGGCGCAGATCACGCCCTTTTGCAACTGCTCGGGCGACAGGTGCGCCATCTTGTTGTAGGCGCCCCGCAGCTTGAAGCTGAACACCGGCTGCTGGTCCTCACGCTTGAGCAGTACCTGGTTGTGGAGCCGGCGGCTCAGCGCCTTGGCGGGTTCCAGGGCCGATTCGACCGCCACGTCGTAGACGCGGGCCGTGAGGATCTTCTTCAGGTAGTCCAGGGGCGTGAGGTGCTGGGTCATGTCGTGCGGATCGTTGCCGCGCCGGTCGCGGGCAGGGCCGCCATCATAGGCGGTGGCCCGACGCTGCTGCCGTCGTGCGCAGGCAAAAAAAAACGGCCCCGGACTGTGAAGTCCGGGGCCGAATCCATCCTTTGAGGAGATGGAGGAGACAATGGGTGCGAACAAACCGTTTGGGCTTGCTGTCCACCCTTTCGGGCAACGCATGGTGCGAAGTGTAGCCCAAACCATGCTGCGTTGCAGCAAAATTGATAGACCATCCCAGGATGGAAACGCGGTTTTTTCGCTTTTTTTTGATGGAGAAAAACAACATGGAATGCACAGTCACCTGGACGGGCGCCACGGGCACCCGGTCCGGTATGGGATTCATCGCCGAAACCGGCAGCGGCCATGTCCTGGCCATGGACGGCGCGCCCGATGCTGCCAACCCCGCCAACGGGGGCCAGAACCTGGCGCCGCGCCCCATGGAGACAGTCCTGGCCGGCACGGGGGGCTGCACAGCCTACGACGTCGTGCTGATTCTCAAGCGCGGCCGGCACGATGTCCGCGGCTGCAGCGTCAAGCTCACCTCCGAACGCGCGCCGGTCGATCCCAAGGTGTTCACCCGCATCCACATGCAATTCACCGTGACGGGCAAGGCGCTGCCTGCGGCGGCGGTCGAACGTGCGATCGCCATGAGCCACGAAAAATACTGTTCCGCCAGCATCATGCTGGGCAAGATGGCGGAGATCACCACGGGCTTCGACATCGTCGAGGGGTGATCGGCCTGGCGGCGCGCTGACGGCGGCCACTGCACCGAGGGCATTCCTTCAGATGCGGTGCGCCACCGTGGTCATGCACTTGGCGGCGGCCTTCATCAGCAGGCGCACCGGCGCCGGCAACTCCTGGCCGCCCGCGGCCAAGGCGCCGCTCGCGTGCCGCTCTTCGTCGCTCTTCATGCGTGCCACGACCGAGCGGGACGCCAGGTCCTGCGCCGGCAAGCGCTCCAGATGGCTTTGCAGGTGCTGCGCCACCTGCCGCTCGGTTTCCACCACGAACCCCAGGCTCACCCGGTCGCTGACCTGGGCGGCAGTCCATCCGATGGCGAACGCCCCGGCGAACCAGAGCGGATTGAGCAGGCTCGGCCGGTCGCCCAGTGCGTCGAGCCGCTCGCGGGTCCAGGCGAGATGATCCGTTTCCTCTCGCGCCGCCTCCAGCAGGTGGGCGCGCAGGTGCGCATCGCGCGTCACGGCGGCCTGGCCGGTGTAGAGTGCCTGGGCACACACTTCGCCCACGTGGTTTACCCGCATGAGCGCGCCTGCCAAGCGTTTTTCCGCGGGCGAGAGGTTGGCCTCAGAATGGGCGCGTGCCGGTGAGGGCTCCCCTGCCCGGGGCTTGGCGAAGAGGGTGCGCAGTGCGGTATCGACCGCCGTCAGAAGTGGATCCATGGAAAAATCGGGTGAAGTTCGAAAGCGCTACAAAATTTTCGAATGGATACAAAAATGCGAGCATCCTTTGCCCGCTGGGCGCCGCGATAAGTCAGTTCCGTGACGCCCCAAGGGTTGTTGCAACACAGCAACGATTTGGGCCTTTCGGTGCAATTGTGAGGGAATTCCTTTGCGAAACGGACGTGGCTCTGTTGCAATAAGGACAACTTCCCCACCAGGAGGTTGGCCCGGGGATCCGGCGGACTGCGCTTGTGCATCTCAGCCCCCCGAACCGGCGCCCTCGTTTAACCTTGGAGTAACTCGCAATGAAAAAATCCCTGATTGCCCTGGCTGTGCTGGCTGCTTCCGGCGCTGCAATGGCTCAATCTTCCGTCACGATGTTCGGTATCGTTGATGCAGGCGTTGGCCGCATCTCCGCCGACAATTCCGTGACCGGCGTGTACAACAGCGGCAATGCAACCAGCCGTCTGGGTTTCCGCGGCGTTGAAGACCTCGGTGGCGGTCTGAAGGCTGGTTTCTGGCTCGAAGGCGCTATCCAGAACGACACCGGCACCGGTGCTGGCGGCGGCGCTACGGGTCCTGGCTTCGAATTCAAGCGCCGTTCCACGGTCAGCCTGATGGGCAACTTCGGTGAAGTTCGTCTGGGTCGTGAACTGACGGCTGGCTACGACAAGCCCAGCTCGTACGATCCGTTCGGCCAAGTCGGCGTGGGTAACTTCCTGGGCTTCGGCATCGGCGGTCAACCTTTCCGTATCGGCAACGGCGTGAGCTACCGCACCCCTGGCAACCTGGGTGGCTTCTTCGGTACCGTGCACTACGCTTTCGGCGAAACGCCTTCCAACGCTGCCTATGACAAGGCTGGCAACTACCTCGGCCTGGCCGGTGGCTACGAAAACGGTCCTCTGAGCGTGACCCTGGCAGCTGACAAGCTGCGCGGTGCTACGGCTCCCCAAGACGTGACCACGTACTCCATCGCTGGTTCGTACGACCTGGGCGTCGTGAAGCCAATCTTCATCTGGCACCAAGAAAAGAACAACGCTGCTGTGCAAACGAAGTACAGCACGTACCTGATCGGCCTGACCGCTCCTGTCGGTCCTGGCACGGTGAAGGCTTCGTTCGCGAACCTGGACCTGAAGAACAGCGGCGCCGATTCCCGCGTGCTGGCTCTGGGCTACGTGTATGACCTGTCCAAGCGCACCGCTGTGTACGGCACGATCGCTCACATGCAAAACAAGGGCGGCGCAACGCGCGTTCTGGCCAGCAACGGCCTGACCGGCGCTACCGCTCTGCCTGGCGAGAACGTCAACGGCTACCAAGTTGGTATCCGCCACTCCTTCTAATAGGGCGCTGACGCAAGTCAGCGGTTCTTGAGAAGAAAAAAAGCCGCCGACCTTCGGGTCGGCGGCTTTTTGCATTGGTGTCCCCTGTGTCGCGTATGTAACAAAAGACTAGGGAAAACGCCTGTGGGTATGCTGCCATACGCTCTGTTCTGCAAAAACCGGGATTTCTAAAATGAATTTCCCTTATTCCAAGCAGAAAGAGACAACACATGCGTACTTCGTTTGTGACAAAGACCATCGCTGCTGCAGCGCTGGGTGTGGCCTCGCCATTGCTTTTCGCCCAGGCCAATACCAGTAGCGTGCAGCTGTACGGTATTGTGGATATGGCATATCGCCACACGAACAACGAAGGCCCGGCCGGCAGTCCCGGGGGCTCGCTGAACCAGATGGTGGGCGGCGGCATGTCTCAAAGCCGTTGGGGCATCAATGTGACCGAGGACCTGGGCGGTGGTCTGAAGGCCCTGGTCAATCTGGAGAACCGATTCGGGGCAGACACGGGAACCCCGGCGACGCCCTATTTCCAGCAGTCCTGGGTGGGCGTGCAGGGAGGCTTCGGACGGCTGACCATGGGCCGTCAATACAACATCCTGTTCGACCTGGTCACGAGCACCTACGCCTCCTATCCCTATTCCCCCTACATGGACGTGTACAAGCCGGAAATCGGCTTCGCACTGGGCGCGCGGGCCGACAACATGCTCAAGTACATGGCCGAGGTCGGTCCATGGCGGGGCGCATTGCAGTATTCGTTCGATGAGAAGAGTCCCACCGGTGGCAAGACGGCCGGGGGCTACCTGCGCTATGCAGCGGGCGGCCTGGCTGCTGGCCTGGGGTACCAGAACTACGAGTTCGCTTCGGGCAAGAAGGTCGATGCCTGGACCGTCGGTGGCTCCTACCGCCTGGGCGATTGGTACTTCAATGCGGGCTACGGCCAGAACAAGGTGGATGACGGCCTCACGGCGGTCGACCGGGCTGTGCTGGGCGCCATGTGGCAGGGCACGATCAACGGCGGCTTCGGTGGGCCGGCCTTCCTGGCTGCCAACAAGCGCACCATCTACAAGATCGGTGCGGGTTATCAGATCACGCCCCAGTTGAACATCGGTGCGCACTACTTCCGTGCCGAGCAGAAGGGCAGCACGGCGGCCGCCAAGGGCAAGGCGGACTTCTTCACGATGGCCTTCGACTACGCGTTCTCCAAACGCACGGACGCGTACCTCGAACTCGACCACACCAAGCTCAAGGGCGACCAGATCAGCCTGAGCAACGCGGCGGGCCAGGTCAATGGCGCCAAGAGCCGCACGGGCTACACGATCGGCCTGCGTCACCGCTTCTGACGGGCACTGGCTGCGCGCCGAGGCGCAGCCGTTCATCGATGCGAACGCCAGTCTCTTCGAAAGAGGCTGTCTGCACTGAGTGCGCACGAAGGGCCGGGTGGCCCGCCAGCGCCGATCCGCGCAGGGCGGGGACTGGCACCTTCCTTGCATGGGTTTCCCGCTCATGCCAGATCCTGGGCCGGCCAGACCCCGGCTTCCAGCGACCTTCCGCATTCCTCAAAAAGGAAGCGGCATGTTCCACGCTTTATCCAAGAGGGTTCCATGAAGCTCATCACTGCCATTGTTTCGGGCGCTGCCGCCTGTGCGATCCTCGCGTCGCCCCTGGCTCATTCCAAGACGTTCAAATGGGCCAGCCAAGGCGAAATCTCCACCTGGGACATCCACTCGCAGAACAATGCCCTGCAGAACGGGCTGCACGCGAACGTGTACGAAACGCTGACGTACTACAACAGCCGCACCTTCGAGATCGAACCCGTGCTGGCGACTGCGTGGCGCGAGGTGAGCTCCACGCAGGTGCGCTTCACGCTGCGGCAGGGCGTCAAGTTCCATGACGGCTCGGCGTTCACGGCCGACGATGCGGTGTATTCGCTCTCCCGGGCCATGGCCAAGACCTCCAACTACACACCGTTCGTACAAGGTTTCGACCGGATCGTGAAGGTCGATGCCCAGACGTTCGACATCTTCCTCAAGTCGCCCAATCCCGTGCTGCTGCGCCAGCTGACCGAGCTGCGCATCATGAGCAAGGCCTGGGCCGAAAAGAACAAGTCCGTGGAGCCCAAGGACATCAAGGGCACCGACGAGAACTTCGCGCACCGCAATGCCATGGGCACGGGGCCGTACACCCTCGAGTCCTGGCAGCCGGACGTGCGCATGGTGTTCAAGCGCAACCCGAACTGGTGGGGCACGATGGAAGGCAACGTGACGGAGATCATCTACACGCCCATCAAATCCGCGTCCACGCGCGTGGCGGCCCTGCTCTCCGGCGAGGTGGACATGGTGCTCGATCCCTCCCCGCAGGACCTGGCACGGCTGCGCTCCGGCGCCGACCTGAAGGTGGTCGATGGCGTGGAGAACCGCACCATCTTTCTCGGCATGGACCAGTTCCGCGAGGAACTGGTGGGCTCCAGCGTGAAGGGCAAGAACCCGTTCAAGGACGTGCGCGTGCGCCGTGCGCTCTACCAGGCCGTCGATGTGAACACGCTCACCCGCAGCATCATGCGCGGCCTGGGCAAACCGACCGGCACGCTGGTGGCGCCCCAGGTCGCGGGCTGGACCGAAGCGGTAGGCAAGCGCATGCCCTATGACGTCGAGGCCGCGAAGAAGCTCATGGCGGACGCCGGCTACGCCGACGGCTTCGAGGTGGACTTCGCCTGCCCCAACAACCGCTACATCAACGACGAGGCCATCTGCCAGGCCGTGACGGCCATGTGGGCGCGCATCGGCGTGAAAGCCAAGCTGCGCACGCTGCCGCAGGTGACGTACTTTCCGATGATCCAGCGCAGCGAGGCCAGCATCTACATGCTCGGCTGGGGCGTGCCGACGTTCGACGCGCTCTACAGCCTGCAGTCGCTGGTGCGCACCGTCGGCACGGGCGGCGACGGCAATTACAACGTGGGCCGCTACAGCAACGAGCGCATGGACTACCTCGTGGACCGCATCAAGGCGGAGACGGATGCACCGGTGCGCTCGCGCATGCTGACCGAGGCGCTGCAGCTGTCCAACGACACGGTTTCGCACATTCCGCTGTACGACCAGGTCATTCCCTGGGCCATGAAAAAGACGGTGGACGTGGTCCACCGGGCCGACAACCGCGTGGACATGCGCACGGTCAAGATCAATTGATGCACGCGATCCTGCCCAGGCTGCCAACCCGGCCTGGCGCTTGCCCAACTGCCGGCCGGGGGGTATTCGCGGCGATGGCCCATCCCCCTGCTAGCATGCCCGATTCACTCACGGTTCACTGATGCTTGCCTTTATTCTGCGACGCCTGATTCAGGCCGTCATCGTGATGATCGCGGTGGCCTTCATCTCCTTCATGCTGTTCCAGTACGTCGGAGATCCCGTCACCTTCCTGCTCGGCCAGGATGCCACGCCCGAGCAGATCCGTGAGCTGCGCGCGGCGCTCGGCCTGGACAAGCCTTTCATCGTGCAGTTCTGGCACTTTCTGGTGAACGCCGCGCAAGGCGAGTTCGGCCTCAGCCTGCGCCAGGGCGCGAAGGTGTCGCGGCTGATCGCCGAGCGCTTTCCCGCCACGCTGGAGCTGGCCCTCGTGGCCGCCGTGCTCGCGCTGCTGATCGGCGTGCCGATGGGCGTGTACGCCGCCCTGCGGCGCGGCAGCTTCGCGAGCCAGCTGTTCATGACGCTGTCCCTGCTCGGCGTGTCGCTGCCCACCTTCCTGATCGGGATCCTGCTGATCCTCGTGTTCGCCGTGCACCTGGGCTGGTTCCCGAGCTTCGGGCGGGGCCCCGTCACGCAATTGGGCTGGTGGAGCACCGGGCTGCTGACCCCCAAGGGCTGGCACCACATCACGCTGCCGGCGATCACGCTGGCGATCTTCCAGCTCACGCTGATCATGCGGCTCGTGCGCGCCGAGATGCTGGAGGTGCTGCGCACCGACTACATCAAGTTCGCCCGCGCGCGCGGCCTGTCCGACCGTGCGATCCACTTCGGCCATGCCCTCAAGAACACGCTGGTGCCGGTGATGACCATCACGGGCCTGCAACTGGGCGGCCTCATCGCCTTCGCCATCATCACCGAGACGGTGTTCCAGTGGCCGGGCATGGGCCTGCTGTTCATCCAGGCGGTCACCTTCGCGGACATTCCGGTGATGGCGGCCTACCTGTGCCTGATCGCGCTGATCTTCGTGGTGATCAACCTCGTGGTCGATCTGCTGTATTTCGCCGTCGATCCGCGCCTGCGCGTGGGCAAGGCCGGAGGGCACTGAGACATGGCGCAGGCGCTTCGCTTCAAGGCCGGGGGCCGGGCCTTCGCGCACATCGCGCAGTACCACCCCGAACTCACCGCATTCCGGCGGGACCTGCACGCCCACCCCGAACTCGGCTTCGAGGAGGTGTACACCGGGGCCCGCGTGAAAGAGGCCCTCAAGGTCTGCGGCGTGGACGAGATCCATGACGGCATCGGGCGCACGGGCATCGTCGCCGTCATCCGGGGGCAGGGCCGCGGCAGCCGCAGCATGATCGGCCTGCGTGCCGACATGGACGCGCTGCCGATGACCGAGCAGAACGATTTCGCATGGAAGTCCTGCAAGTCCGGCCTCATGCACGGATGCGGGCACGACGGGCACACCGCCATGCTGATCGGCGCGGCGCGCTACCTGGCCGCCACGCGCCAGTTCGACGGCACCGCCGTGCTGATCTTCCAGCCTGGCGAAGAGGGCTTTGCCGGCGCGCGGGTGATGGTGGAGGACGGCCTGTTCGAACGCTTTCCCGTGCAGTCGGTGTACGCCATGCACAACTGGCCCGCCATGAAGCCCGGCACCATCGGCCTGAACTCGGGCGCGATGATGGCCGCGGCCGACCGCGTGACGATCGAGATCACCGGCCGGGGCGGCCACGGCGCCCATGCCTACCAGACGGTGGACGTGGTGCTGGTGGCGGCGCACATCATCACCGCGGTGCAGGGCATCGTCTCGCGCAACGTGCGCCCCATCGACAGCGCCGTGATCAGCCTGTGCGCGATCCAGGCGGGCGATCTGGGCGCCTTCAGCGTGCTGCCTGGCACGGCCACGCTGGTGGGCACGGTGCGCAGTTTCGATCCGGTGGTGCAGGACATGGTGGAGCGGCGCATCCAGGAGCTGTGCAGCGCCATTGCGCTCGGCTTCGGCGCCACCGCCACGGTGCGCTACGAACGCATCTATCCGGCCACCATCAACACCGAAAGCCATGCGCAGTTCGCGGGCGACGTGGCCGAATCGCTGGTGGGCGGCGAGAACGTGGTGCGCGACATTGACCCCAGCATGGGCGCGGAAGACTTCTCCTTCATGCTGCAGAACAAGCCCGGCGCCTACCTGCGCATCGGCCAGGGCACGGGCCCGGGCAACAGCGCGCTGCACAACAACCGCTACGACTTCAACGACGACATCCTGCCGCTGGGCGCCGCGCTGCATGCCAGCCTGGTCGAGCAGGCCATGCCGCTGGCGAGCGCCTGACGCCCGCATCGGCCCGTGTGCGCACATCCCCCTTTTCTTCCTCAGGAGTCCCCATGAAATTCCAGACAAAAACGGCGTTGGCCCTGGCGATGGTCGCCATGGTGTCCGTCGCAGGGGCGCAGACCATCCGCGTGGCGAACCAGGGCGACGCCCTGTCGATGGACCCGCACTCGCTCAACGAATCGCTGCAGCTGAGCGTGACCGGCAACGTCTACGAGCCGCTCGTGGGGCGCAACAAGGACCTGAGCCTGGCGCCCGCGCTGGCCACCAGCTGGAAGATGACTTCGCCCACGGTCTGGCGCTTCGAACTGCGGCGCGGCGTGCAGTTCCACGACGGCACCCCGTTCACGGCGGACGACGTGCTGTTCTCGCTGGGCCGCACGCAGGTCGAGGGCTCGGACATGAAGAGCTACACGAACGACTTCAAGGAAGTGCGCAAGATCGACGACTACACGGTCGAGATCGAGACCCGCTCGCCCTATCCCATCCTGCCGGACGTGCTCACGCTCGTGTACATGATGAGCAAGAAGTGGTGCGAGACCAACCAGGCCACGACGCCGGTGGACCGCCGCAAGGGCATCGAGAACGCCGCGTCGTTCCGTGCCAATGGCACCGGGCCGTTCCGCGTGCGCGAGCGCCAGCCCAACGTGCGCACGGTGTTCACGCGCAATGGCAGCTACTGGGGCGCCATCGAGAGCAATGCCAGCGAGATCATCTACACGCCGATCGGCAACGACGCCACTCGCGTGGCGGCCCTGCTGTCGGGCGAGGTGGACGTGATGGAGCCCGTGCCGGTGCAGGACATCGAGCGCGTCAACACCAGCCCCAACACCCGCGCCGTGACGGGCCCCGAACTGCGCACCATCTTCCTGGGCATGGACCAAAAGCGCGACGAGCTGCTGTATTCCAGCGTGAAGGGCAAGAACCCCTTCAAGGACAAGCGGGTGCGGCAGGCGTTCTACCAGGCCATCGACATCGAGGGCATCCGCAAGACCGTCATGCGCGGCGCGGCCAACCCGTCCGCCCAGCTCGTCGGCCCCGGCATCAACGGCTTCCAGGCCGACATGAAGCGGCTGCCCTACGACGTGGATGCGGCCAAGAAGCTCATGGCCGAGGCGGGCTACGCCAACGGCTTCGAGCTGACGATGAACTGCCCCAACGACCGCTACGTGAACGACGGCCGCGTGTGCCAGGCGGTGGCGGCCAATCTTGCGCGCATCAACGTCAAGATCAATCTGCAGGCCGAGACCAAGGGCACCTATTTCCCGAAGGTGCTGCGCCGCGACACGAGCTTCTACATGCTGGGCTGGTCGCCCGCCACCTACGATGCGCACAACGCGCTGAACGCCCTCATGACGTGCGTGGACGACAAGGGCGCCGGCCAGTTCAACCTGGGCGCGTACTGCAACCCCAAGGTCGACGAGCTCACCCGGCGGATCCAGGCGGAAACCGACAAGACCCAGCGCAACGCCATGATCCGCGAGGCGTTCGCGATCCACGCCGCCGACATCGGCCACGTGCCGCTGCACCAGCAGGCGCTGGCCTGGGGCGTGAGCAAGAAGGTCAGGCTGGTGCAGATGGCCGACAACTTCATGCCCTTCAAATGGATGAGCATCGTCAAATGAGTGCCGCAGCGGCGTAGCCAACCAAGCAGGGCGCGCCGGCAAGGTGCCCGACCGAGGCGGTGGCCAGCCGGCGCCGCCGCAGTGAGTTTCCTGGGGTTTCCAAACACGATGAAAAAAACGCTCTTCCGATGGTTCGACAGCGATGTCGGCCACAGCTTTCGCACCTCGCCCGTGGCCATCGGCGCGGCGGTGATCGCGCTCATCTGCGTGTTCTGCTCGTTCTTCGCGGGCTGGGTCGCGCCGCACAACCCGTTCGATCTGACCACGCTCGAACTGGGCGATGCGCGGCTGCCGCCGGCCTGGAGCCCTGAAGGATCCACCAAGTACCTGCTGGGCACCGACGACCAGGGCCGCGACATCCTGTCCGCGGTGATCTACGGCGCGCGCATCTCGCTCATCGTGGGCTTCGCCTCGGTGGTGCTGTCGGTGGTGGTCGGCGTGGCGCTCGGGCTGCTGGCGGGCTTTCGCGGCGGCTGGGTGGATGCGGTGCTCATGCGCCTGTGCGACGTGATGCTGTCGTTCCCGGCCATCCTGGTGGCGCTGCTGATCGCCGGCGTGGGCCGCGCGGTGTTTCCCAACGCCCACGAGTCGCTGGCGTTCGGGGTGCTGATCATCTCGATCTCGCTCACCGGCTGGGTGCAATATGCGCGCACCGTGCGCGGCTCCACGCTGGTGGAGCGCAACAAGGAATATGTCCAGGCCGCGCGCGTGACGGGCGTCAACTCGCTGCGCATCATGCGCAAGCACGTGCTGCCCAACGTGATGGGCCCGGTGATGGTGCTGGCCACCATCCAGGTGGCGACGGCCATCATCACCGAGGCGACCTTGTCGTTCCTGGGCGTGGGCGCGCCGCCCACCTCGCCCTCGCTGGGCACGCTGATCCGCATCGGCAACGACTACCTGTTCTCGGGCGAGTGGTGGATCACGGTGTTTCCGGGCGCCATGCTGGTGTTGATCGCCCTGTCGGTGAACCTGCTGGGCGACTGGCTGCGCGACGCGCTCAACCCCCGCCTCCGCTGAAAGCACCCAATGAGCCTTCTCGAAGTCAAGAACCTCGTCGTCGAATTCCCCAGCCGCCGCGGCACCTTGCGCGCGCTGGACGACATCTCCTTTTCCATCGCGCCCGGTGAAATCCTGGGGGTGGTGGGCGAGTCGGGCGCCGGCAAGTCGCTCACGGGCGCGGCCATCATCGGCCTGCTGGAGCCGCCGGGGCGGGTGGCCTCCGGCCAGATCGTGCTGGAGGGCCAGCGCATCGACAACCTGTCGTCGCGCGAGATGCGGCACATCCGCGGCCGGCGCATCGGCGCGATCTTCCAGGACCCGCTGACCTCGCTGAACCCGCTGTACACGGTGGGCCAGCAGCTCGTCGAGACCATCCAGGCCCACCTGCCGGTGAACGCCGCCGAGGCGCGCCGCCGCGCCATCGACCTGCTCAAGGACACGGGCATCCCAGCCGCCGAGCAGCGCGTGGACCATTACCCCCACCAGTTCTCGGGCGGCATGCGCCAGCGCGTGGTGATCGCCCTGGCGCTGGCGGCCGAGCCGCAACTCATCGTGGCGGACGAGCCCACCACGGCGCTGGACGTGTCGATCCAGGCGCAGATCATCCAGCTGCTCAAGAACATCTGCAAATCGCGCGGCGCGGCCGTGATGCTCATCACCCACGACATGGGCGTGATCGCCGAGACCTGCGACCGCGTGGCGGTGCTGTATGCCGGCCGCGTGGCCGAGATCGGCCCCGTGCACGAGGTCATCAACCACCCGGCGCACCCCTACACGGCCGGCCTGATGGCGTCCATCCCCGACATGGAGCAGGAGCGCGAACGCCTGAACCAGATCGACGGCGCCATGCCCCGCCTGAACGCCATTCCCCAGGGCTGCGCCTTCAATCCGCGCTGCCCCCACACCTTCGACCGCTGCAAGGTGGAGCGCCCCGAACTGCTGCAGGCCGGCGCCACGAAAGCCGCCTGCTGGCTGCACGACCTGCCCAAGAAAGCCGCCGCATGAGCGCCCACACTCCCACCCCTTCGGCCAGCGCCAACGCCGCCGCCGGCAAACCCCTGGTGCAGGCGCACGACCTGGCCAAGACGTTCGATGTGTCCGCCCCCTGGCTCAACCGCGTGCTGGAGCGCAAGCCGCGCACGCTGCTGCACGCCGTCGACGGCGTGAGCTTCGAGATCGAGCGCGGCAAGACGCTGGCGCTCGTGGGCGAATCCGGCTGCGGCAAGAGCACGGTGGCGCGGCTGCTGGTGGGCCTGTACGAGCCCACGCGCGGCGGCCTCACCTTCGACGGGCAGGACGCGCACGCGGCCTTCAAGGGCAAGGACGCCCAGGCCATGCGCCGCCGCATCCAGATGATCTTCCAGGACCCGTATGCCAGCCTCAACCCGCGCTGGCTGGTCGAGGACATCATCGGCGAGCCGCTGCGCGAGCACGGCCTCATCACCGACAAGGCCGAGCTGAAGGCCCGCGTGGGCGAGCTGCTGCAGTCGGTGGGCCTGTCGCCGCTGGACATGGTGAAGTACCCGCACCAGTTCTCGGGCGGCCAGCGCCAGCGCATCTCGATCGCGCGGGCGCTCGCCACCGAGCCGGAATTCCTCGTGTGCGATGAGCCCACGTCGGCGCTCGACGTATCGGTGCAGGCGCAGGTGCTCAACATCATGAAGGACCTGCAGCGCGAGCGGCACCTGACCTACCTGTTCATCTCGCACAACCTCGCGGTGGTGCGCCATGTGAGCGACCAGGTGGGCGTGATGTACCTGGGGCGCCTGGTGGAGCTGGCCGACAAGCGCGAGCTTTTCGCCACGCCGCGCCACCCCTACACGCGCATGCTGCTGGACGCCATCCCCAAGATGCACGACACCGGCCGCTCGCGCACGCCGGTGCAGGGGGAGGTGCCCAATCCGCTGAACCCGCCGCCCGGCTGCGCGTTCAACCCGCGTTGCCCGCACGCCAACGACCGGTGCCGCACCGAGCGCCCGCAGTTGCTGAACCAGGGCGGCGCCCGCGTGGCCTGCCACGGCATCGAGGAAGGGCGCATTCCGCTGGTGGCGGTGCCCGTTCCCGCCGCGGTTTGATCGAAATCGGGCCGATGCCCTAGTAAAACATGCCCTGTCAGCTATATTTTCTATAGCAAAAAAGGGACTCGGGTGGATTCGGGTGAGCGGCGGTGGGCGCCACCGCCCATCCCCCGTTCAGTTGAATTTGCCGTTCACGCCGCCCACGCTGTAGCGCCCGGCGCCCAGCAGCACCACGCTCAACGCGCCGAACAGGTACAGGCCCTGCAGTTCCAGCGCCCAGCCGCCCTGCTTGTTGAGCGCGAACAGGTCGGCCATGTGCACGAGGCCGAACGCCACCAGCATGTTGACCACCACGATGGCGGCGCCCGCGCGGGTGGCCAGGCCGACGATCATCAGCACCGGCGCCAGGATTTCGCCGACGAACACCAGGTAGCCCAGGGCGCCCGGCAGGCCGGCCCGCTCCAGCATGCCGCTGATGAAGCCCACCCCGTTCTGCAGCTTGAAGATGCCGTGCAGCAGCACGAGCACGCCGACGGCGACACGCAGGACGAGTTTGCCGGCATCGTCCGATGCGGCGGCGGAGGCGGGGTGGCGGGATGCGTTGTTCATGGGGTTCTCCTCTCCAGGTCAAAAATCGCAGTATGCGGGGACGCGCCCGGGCTGTCAGTGCGTTTTCGCACAACTTTGCGTCCGGGAGATGGCCGTGCATGCGGCCGCGTCCCTTGCACGGCAGGGGCGGCGTTCGTCACGCGCCGTGGGATGGCGCGGCCAGCTGTTCCCGCAGCGTGGCGAGGATCTCGTCCGAGAGTGCGGGCCGTCCGTCCGCCGTGGCCCGCGCCAGCACGAGCCCGCCCACCATGGTGGCCAGCATGGCCATGGCGCGCGCCCCGGCCCTGGGCGCTGGGCGCGCTGTCGGCGGGCGCCAGGCCCTCGATCACCCGGGCGAAGCGGTCGATGTTGCGTTCGATGCCCTGGGCGAACACCTCGGAGAGGCCGCCCCCGGCCCGGGCCGCATCCACCGCCAGCGCCGCCACGGGACAGCCCTCGCCAGGGCGATCGCGGTGCGCCGGGGACAGGTAGCTCGCCACCCGCGATGCCAGGGGGGTGTCACCCTCGCTGCCCTCCAGCGCGGGGATCGACCAGTCGAAGGCCAGCGCGCAGGCCTCGCGCACCAGCGCGTCCTTGGAGGCGAAATGCCGGTACAGGCCGCCGTGCGTCAGCCCCGCATCGCGGGTGATGTCGGCGACGCCCACGCCCGACAGGCCACGCTCCCGGTACAGCCGCGCGGCGGCATCGAGGATGCCCTGCCGGTTTTCTGCCGTTTGGGCCTTGGAGACTTTCATGGGGAAATTCCTTTTTGATTGCGACCGTACGCAAAAAATGACCATGCATTTATGATGACGGCCGTAATCTTAAATGCGCGGCCGTCCGCGCACATACCAGCGAGGCCCATGATGGCGAATCCCAAGAATGAACCCGAGTTGCCTGCCTTCGAACGGAGCGCCGTGATGCGGCGCGTGGTTGTCACCGGCATGGGGTTGGTGTCTCCGCTGGGCTGCGGCGTGGAGCGGGCCTGGAGCCGGCTGCTGTCGGGCGCGTCGGGCCTTCGGCGCCTGCCGGAATCCACCGTGGAGGGCCTGGCCGCCAAGGTGGGCGGCGTGGTGCGACGACCACGGAAGACCCGGAGGGCGGCTGGGACCCCGGCACGGTGGTAGGCCCGAAGGATGCGCGCAAGATGGACCGCTTCATCCCTTTCGCCCTCGGCGCGGCGCAGCAGGCCCTGGCGCAGGCCGGATGGGCGCCGGCGGATGCCCACGCGGCCCACCGCACGGCCACGGTGATCGCCTCCGGCATCGGCGGCTTCGGCGCCATTGCCGAGGCGGTGCGCACCACCGATACGCGGGGGCCGCAGCGCCTGTCGCCCTTCACCGTGCCATCGTTCCTGGTCAATCTGGCGGCGGGGCACGTGTCGATACGGCATGGCCTGAAAGGGCCCATCGGCGCACCCGTGACGGCCTGCGCCGCCAGCATCCAGGCCATCGGCGACGGCGTGCGCATGATCCGCTGCGGCGAAGCCGACGTGGCCGTGTGCGGCGGCACCGAGGCCGCGATCGACCGCGTCAGCCTGGGCGGCTTCGCCGCGGCCAAGTCTTTGTCCACCGGCTTCGCGGACCACCCTGCCGCCGCGTCTCGCCCGTTCGATGCGGCGCGCGACGGCTTCGTGATGGGGGAGGGCGCCGGCGTGCTGGTGCTGGAGGCGCTGGAGCATGCGCTGGCGCGCGGCGCCGTGCCACTGGCCGAGGTGGTGGGCTACGGCACCTCCGCGGACGCGCACCACATCACCTCGGGCCCGGAAGACGGCGACGGTGCCCTGCGCAGCATGCAGGCGGCGCTGGCGCAGGCCGGGCTGCAGCCGGCGCAGGTGCAGCACCTCAATGCCCATGCCACGTCCACTTATGTCGGCGACCGGGGCGAGCTGGCGGCGATCCGCCGCCTGTTCGGCGAAGGGGCCGCGGTGGCCATTGCCTCCACCAAGGGGGCGACCGGGCATCTGCTGGGGGCGGCGGGCGCGGTGGCATCGGTCTTCACGGTGATGGCGCTGCGCGATCAGGTCGTGCCCGGCACGCTGAACCTGGACCAGCCCGACGATCTCGCCCAGGGCCTGGACCTGGTGGCCCACCGGCCCCGCCCGATGAAGCTGGCGCATGCGCTGGTCAACGGCTTCGGCTTCGGCGGTGTCAACGCCTCGCTGGTGTTCCGCCGATGGGTGTCCTGAGATGCTATAAAAATAATAGCTGAATGCCCTAGTGGATATTGCGCTGGAGGCCTGAAAGCCTCCGCCTCCTGGCGGGCGGGCCGGATCAGGTGTACCGCTTGGCCCGCAGGTTGTCCTTCATCTGCTGCAGGCGGGGCTGCAGCGGCTCGCCGATGCGCAGGGCCACGCAGGTGGCGAGCACGTCGATCACCAGCAGGTGCAGCAGGCGCGACACCATCGGGCTGTAGCGGTCGTAGCCCTCGGGGTGGTCGGCCGCCAGGTGGATGTGGCAGGCCAGGGCCAGGGGCGACCCGCTCGCGGTGATGGCGATGGTGGTGGCGCCGTTCTTGCGCGCGATGTCGGCTGCGTCCATCAGGTCGCGCGTGCGGCCGGAGTTGGAGACGATCACCGCGCAGTCGCCCGGGCCGAGCAGGGTGGCGCTCATGACCTGCATGTGGCCGTCGCTCGTGCTGATGCTGGTGATGCCCAGCCGAAAGAACTTGTGCTGCGCGTCCTGCGCGACGATGCCCGAATTGCCGGCGCCGTAGAACTCGATGCGCCGGCCGGTCTGCCAGGTGTCCGCGATGGCCTTGGCGGCGCGCTCGATGGCACCGGTGCTGGCGGCGTTGCGGTATTGCAGGAAAGCGGCGGCGGCGTTGTCCACCACCTTCACCAGCACGTCGCCGGTCTTGTCGTCGGCGTCTACGCTGCGGTGGATGAAGGGCACCCCTTCGCTCACGCTGCCCGCCAGCTTGAGCTTGAAGTCGGCCAGGCCGTCGTAGCCCATGCTGCGGCAAAACCGTACCACGGTGGGTTTGCTCACGCTGGCGCGGGCCGCCAGCTCGCGCACCGGCAGCCGGGCAAAGGCCCGCGCGTCGTCCAGCACGAGCTGCGCCACGCGCTGCTCGGCAGGGGCCAGCGAGGGCAGGGATGCGGTGATTCGTTCAAGCATGACGGGGGCCCTTCATCGCCGGACAGCATGCGTGCTGCGAGCCACCGACGCGGCCTTGACCGTCGGATGGCCGCGGAGCAGGCCACGCCAGCAGACGCCGTGGAACTGGCTTGGCCAGGCCACGGGCGTCGTTCCCCTCCGGGGGAAGGCGCCGCAGGCGACACAGGGGGCGGCTCAAGTCTCCTCCATCCAGGTGTGGCCGTCGCGCGCCACCATGGCGCTGGCGGCGCTGGGGCCCCAGCTGCCGGCGGAGTAGGGCCGGGGGCCGTCGTCGGAGTCGCGCCAGGCCTGCATGATGGGCTCCACCCACCGCCAGGCGGCTTCCTGCTCGTCGGCCCGCACGAAGAGGTTCAGGCGCCCGCCGATCACGTCCAGCAGCAGGCGTTCGTAGGCGCCCACGCGCTCGGTGCCGAAGCGCTGCTCGAAGTCGAGGTCCAGGTGCACCGGCGCGAGCGCCTGCGCCTCCGACACGCGGGTACCGCGCTTTTCCTGGCCCGCCGCGAACAGGTGCAGCGCCACGCCGTCGCGCGGCTGCAGGTGGATCACCAGTCGGTTGGCCGCGCCCATCGGCGAGCGGTAGATGGGGTGGGGCGTGGGCCGGAAGTTGATGGCGATGTGCGCCTCGTGCGAGGCCAGTCGCTTGCCGGTGCGCACGTAGAAGGGCACGCCGGCCCAGCGCCAGTTGGCGATCTCGGTGCGCAGGGCCACGAAGGTCTCGGTGCGGCTGCCGGGTGCCACGCCGTCCTCGTCGGCGTAGCCCTTCACGCGCTCGCCGCTCAGGCTGCCGGCGGTGTACTGGCCGCGCACCACGTCGCGTGCCAGGGTGGCGGGCGTCCAGGGGACCAGCGAGCGCAGCACCTTGAGCTTTTCGTCGCGGATGGCATCGGCATGGGCGTTGATGGGCGGCTCCATGCCGATCGCGCACAGCAGCTGCAGCGCGTGGTTCTGCACCATGTCGCGCAGGGCGCCCGTGCCGTCGTAGAACGCGCCGCGCTTTTCCACGCCCAGCTTCTCGGCCATGGTGATCTCGATGCTGGCGACGGTCTCGCGGCGCCACAGGGGCTCGAAGAGCGCATTGCCGAAGCGCAGCGCCAGCAGGTTCTGCACCGACGGCTTGCCCAGGTAGTGGTCGATGCGGAAGATCTGCCACTCGTTGAACACCGTGCGCACCGCCGCGTTGATGGCGCGGTTGGATTCGAGGTCGTGGCCCAGCGGCTTTTCCAGCACCACGCGCGTGTTCGGGGTGGCCAGCCCGGCGGCGCCGAGCTGCTCGCAGGCGGTGGTGAACAGGCCCGGGGCGGTGGCCAGGTACATCACCACGGTGTCGGCCTGCCGCTCGCCCAGCCGCTCGGCCAGCCGGGCGTAGTCCTCGGGCTTGGACAGGTCCATGCGCTGGTACTGCAGCAAGGCCGCGAACTGCTGGAACTCCTCCGCGCTCGGGCGCTTGTCGTCCACCACAGCGGCGAAACGGCTGGCGATCAGTTCACGGTAGGCGGCGTCGGTCAGGTCGTCCCGCGCCACGCCGATGATGCGGCCGCCCGCGGGCAGCGAGCCGTGGCGGAACGCCTGGAAAAGGGCCGGCAGCAGCTTGCGCCATGCCAGATCGCCCGTGCCGCCGAACAGAACCAGATCGAAACTCATCGTTGTCGCGTCCCAGAAAATTGGTAATTAAGCTGCCGGGCATGTTACCGAGTTT